>JAEUUR010000291.1 GCA_016787465.1 Saprospiraceae bacterium
GAACTTCCTTCTAAGGATAGGCATGGTGATTCATTTTAAAAAGTGATGATACAGCTTTTTTCAAACTTATCTGTGTGTCTACTTTTGTGAGAAGTTCCACATAAAAACAAAAACACATAAAAACAAAAACACAAAAACACCCAAACACAAAAACACATAAAAACAAAAACACCCAAACACCCAAACACCCAAACACAAAAACAAATAATTCTTAGTTATTTGGAGGCGTAGATGATTGCTCCGATAACGATTACGAAAAAGAGCCAGGCCCAAATACTGAGGCTGTTTTCCCGCCAAACATTGAATAGTTTTTCCATGATGTTCCGCCAGTCGAGATCCTGGTTTTTATACTTACTTGCCGGCTCGTGTACCAGCACAAAAAACTTCGGCAGCCCTTTGCGTGCCTGATCGCCGTGTTTAGACATGATCAGAAAATCGGGATTTAAAAACCGGATATCAAACAGTTCGCTTTTGATACCCATTTCAATTACCAGGCTGTTGTATTCGCCCAATTGTTTCCAGGAGCCTTTGGTCAGGTTGCCATCAACCGACAGGATGTATTCGCCGCCTTCGTTAAAAATATGGAGGATCGCCTCGTGGAAACCTTCTTCCTGGCGCACTTCTTTCCAGCGTTTTGAAAGCCAGAAATGCCTTTCCCTTAAATCTTCACCGTGGGGTATGATTTTGGGAAGGATATAATCCAGGTGCTCGTTCATGTCGCCCAGATCCTTGGGAAGGTCGGGACTAAATGCTTTTGAAACCTCTGAAAAAACAGACATGATTGATGGAGGATTTAAACGCGGATAAATGGCCGACGCGCAGCAATAAAGGGCGAAAATTAGAAGCTTATTTTGATCCGGATACTTAAAACTGATAAATTATGCCTGATTCCCTTCAACTATCGTAAAATTGCACGCCCATTCAATCCATTTTTCATCCATTTTCCCAACCAAGATGAGTAAAACAAACTTCTCCGATGTCATCCACCGCGAAAAAGAGCAGTTGCGCAAACGCCGCAAAAAATTAAACATAGAACACGGCAACTCCGATCAGGAGAACTGGTTTGGTATTGCCTTGTCGGGTGGCGGTATTCGATCAGCAACGATCAACCTGGGTTTTTTGAAAACCTTGAACAAGTTCGGCATTCTTCAGAAGGCCGATTATATGAGTACGGTATCTGGCGGCGGATATACCCATTCCTATGTGCAGGCCACCGTTAAAAAAACGGGCACTTTTGATAAACTGTTCACCGACGATCATATCGATTCGATGCGCAAGCACGGCGAGTATATGATTCCCCGCAAGGGCCTGGGGCCATTTTGGAACACCATTCTGCTTACCGTCGCTTTTTTGATCAGCTGGATGATGTCGTTGATCAGTCCGGTAATCGTTGCCGGAATTATTTATTACCTGTACCTGATCGTGATCGGTCTGCTTGGCAAAATGCCTTTCGAATTTTTAAATTTTTTGCCTGTAAACGAAGTTTTGCAATGGACGCTGATTGTTGTGGGTGGCTTGGTATTGCTGCATTTTATGGCCAACATCGTGATGAATTTCGACCTGGATATTTCCAAACGATTTAACTACGGTGAGTTGGCTGTGGTGACGGTGGTCTGTTTGATTTATGCCTGGATGCTGATCGGCGGGTTTCAGGGCGGGGAACGTATTAATGAAGGCCAGGTACTCGATTATGCGATCAACGCTGGGTTGTTGTTCCTGATTGGGTTCTTTACCAACCCGAATGCGCTCAGTTTTCACCGTTTTTACCGCAAACAACTGGCCGACCTGTTTTTGTATTTTTCAGGAAAAGAATACAGTAATATGTCGCTTCAGCATGTGTTTAATGCCGATTCAGACAAAAAACAGGATTACATCGCTCCTTATCCGCTGATCAATACCTGCCTGAATTTGCTGAACCCCGATGGCGACGATGTATTCAAAGGCACCAAAACCAGCGATTATTTCCTGCTAAGCCCCCTGTATTGCGGCTCCAAACTGGTGGGGTATGTGCCTACCAACCGCTATTGGGATTATCAGCGTATGACCCTGCCGGCGGCGGTTACGATTTCTGCGGCAGCTGTGAACCCAGGCATGGGTATGTATTCAAATAAATTGCTGAGTGTACTCATGACGGTTTTTAATGCACGTCTGGGTTTTTGGATTTCCAATCCGCGTATCCTGGAAAAATCGCGGGCGATTGTATGGTGGCCGGTTTATTTTTTCCGTGAATTATTGGGTCGCATCGGCTCCAGCAATACCATGATCAATATCTCCGATGGTGGCCATATTGAAAACCTGGGCGTATATGAACTATTGCGGCGCGGTTGCCGGCTCATTGTGGCCTTCGATGCAGGGGAAGATAAATTATACTCCTTTGCCGACTTGAATAACCTCATCATTCGGGCGCGCAACGAACTTGGTTTGGAAATTCGTTTCAGGAAAGACGAGCAACCAGAAGAATTAATTTTGCCTCGTCCATCACAAGTGTACTCCAAAAAGCGTTTTGCTATTGCCGATATTTACCAATGGTGGGAAGATCAAAAGGTGATTGACCCGGCTACACAAAAAGAAACAAGCAATATTGTCAACTTCGCGGAGCCGAAAAAGATCGGCACCTTTGTTTACGTAAAATCCTCTGTGCTGGCGCCTTCCGGCAAACCGGTGTTGTCGGATCAGGGATCGGAAGACGACCGCCGGAAGTATGGCACTTACAAATACAAAATTTACCATCCGGACTTTCCGCATGAACCTACCAGCGATCAGTTTTTTGATGAAATACAGTGGGAAGCGTATTACCAGCTTGGTCAGTATATAGGCGCCGATGTGCTGGGAATAAAGGACCTCCAGATGTATGAAGATGCTTTTGGGTCGCAATTGTCGGTAGAGGAACTGATCGAATGGTTCGATAACAAAACCGACTTGTTTGCCGGAAAAGTAGCCGATGCCATTCCGCCGAAAATGGATTGGGGCCTTGAAAGCACCCAAGGCGGCGAAGTGGTTGAGCAAAAAGAAGTGACCTACCAGATGTAGGGAAAAAACAAGGGGCGCCGAAGCGCCCCTACTTAGGTTAAATGCCGTGTTTGGATGATAAAGTAGTAGTAGTTATTGTGTTTTTACCACTTTCGTGGTTGTGCGGATGAGGCCTGATTGCGCTTGTAAAACGTAACTGCCAGGCGGTATATCGTTGGTTGTAATCGTGTATGAGCCTTGGCCTCCGGGGAAAGTTTCATTCATCATTTGGCGTCCAAGAAGATCATACAGGGTGATGACAACGTCGTTTTCAACTTCTGTTTCTGGCAGGTTAACTTCCAGCAGGTCGTTGAACGGATTTGGTTGAACTTTCAGGTCGGAAATTTCTTGGTTAGTTTCTCTGGCATTGACACCCCCTTTGAACCAAACAGAAACCGGGGAATTGTCCATTTTTACAGCGCATACTTCCAAATTCATCGGATCGCTGCTGTCGAAATAAACTTCGTAAATCAAATTACTAGCAGGTGCAGCCCGGTGTACTTTTATCATGTCAACACCTGAAGTGCATACCGGCGACGCATAACCCGCCGGCGTCATGCAAAACGAGTTGAGATTGAAGTTTGCTTGCGTATGCATAATGAGCGTTGCAAAGCCCCCGCCATTTGGCACCACCCGAAATTGAAAAAAATCGGTGACGCCATTGGAACTGTCGTCATTAATTGCCATGTAACCCCATTGATGGTTGATAATGTTGGTGCAGTTCTCTTGTATATAACCATCCAATGGGTTTGGCCCTTGTGAACCGATACTTGATAACTCCAAAATGATCGTTTCCGGCGAATCAAAATCTTCCAGATCGTAGATTGGAAAGGTGTTTGCCGGAGCAATTGGATTAACTGAAGGAAGCGATGAATTAGATGCAGCGAAACCGAAAACCGGCACAAAAACCAATGCGCCGATGAAAAATTTTTTGAATTCCATGATATCAAAATTTGTGTTTAAAATTGTCATGGGGCAAAAGTGAAGCTACTTCAATAAAGTTTTAGTAACAATTTTGAGCTTTATTTCCGAAAATCTATGCAACAGTCTGATCTTCTTGCACTTATAAAAAAAATCCCTTCACAGGAATTTGATGAAATTGGCAAGTTCATCAGGTGTACAGCCATCTTTAAAAGCAAACAATACGCCATTGCAGCCAGGCTGTTGGAATTGTTGGCAGATGCCGCGCCGGAATACACCGAAGCAAAAACTAAAAAGGAGTATATCTATCGAAAGCTGTTTGTACAGGAACAATTCACCAAAGGGAAAATTGAAAAAGTCATGGTAGACCTGCGCAAAGCGCTTGAAACCTACCTGCTGTTCAAAAAGTATTTCCATGAAGACAATGAATTGATGCAGACGATCGATTTGGCGGAGGTGTACCGGGAGAAAAAAATGGAGTTGCGACATCAACAGGCCATCAAACAGGCACTGGAAATTCAACAAGAAAAACAAGCCAAATCACTGAATTATTACCAGGATCAATTCGACCTGGATTGGGAAATACACACCAGCCAGTCGAACAACAATACCGAACTGGGTGATGTGCATATTCCTCAAACGCTCCAAAGCCTTAACATTGCCTACTACAGCATTCAAACAGAATTGTACAACCGCTTGCTCCTGCAAAATAAAAGCACGCCGTTGTCGTGTATGGAACAGTTGGACGACATGCCGGAGCCGCCCGGAAAATACCAGGAGGCATCCGTTGTGTTAAAACTTAATGTGCTGATAAACAATCTTTTGAAGGCGTCGCATATAGCAACTGAATCCTTCAATGACTTGCATAAATTGTTGCTTGAAAACGAAAGCCAAATCGATCCTGATCTGCAAAAAGCTTATTATGCGTACCTCAAAAACATCTGCCTGATTGCAGTCAGGACAGGCAACCTGGAACTCAAGGAAACCTACGATCAACTGGTAATTCAAACACTTGAAAAAGGATTTTTGACCTACGACGGTCTCATTCCGTATCGTTCCTTTCACAATGTAGTGCTTGCGGCCCTCCGCTTAAAAAAGCAGGATTGGTTGTATCAGTTTTTAACCACCAACAAGGATACGATTCAGGGCAATACGCCTGAAAACCCTTTCCATGATTACTTCATGGCCTTGTACTATTTTTCCATCAAGAATTACGACGAGGCCTTCCGCTTTTTACCTGTCGATTTGCACGATGTGGCATTCTCCTACAATGTACGCCGGCTTGAAGTGATGTTGTATTACGAAACGAATTCCAACATTTTTTTCCACAAAATGGACGCCTTCAAAATGTTGCTCAGCCGGTCGGGGAAAAAAAACCTGTCGGATGAATTCTACCGGCCATTGATGACCAATTTTATCAATTTCCTGTATCAGATTTCCAGCTCTTTACCGGGTGATAAAGCACGTTCCGAAAAAATTTGCGACCGTATTTTAGCAGAGCCCAGGGTGGCCGACCGCGATTGGCTGCTGGAAAAAGCCCGCGAAATAGGCTCCAGGAAAAAATAAAACACCAATCAAACAGGCTGCTAATTCGATTTCTTTTCCACCATGTTCATCGCATATTCGCTCAACGCTGTGATCGTAAGCGACGGGTTCACGCCCAGGTTGCAGGGTATAATCGAGCCGTCGAGGATGTAAAAATTGGGATATCCGAAGGCTTCAAATCGTTCGTTTACCACGCCTGTTTCCGCATCAACACCCATCGGGCAGCCACCCAGAATGTGCGCCGTGGATGCCATGCCAAACAACACTTCAGGTGCAGAATTCTGCGGCACGCCATTTACTTTTTGGGCGTACCTGAAAAGCGCCTCCTGACCGATTGGAATATAACTGGGCACTTTTGCGCCGGTGTCATTTTGAAACGACAAACCTGTGCCGAACAACCCACGTTTCAACCGCATCCGCATGGCATTGGGCAGGGTTTGCATGATCAGAAAAACGATGGCGAAACGTGCCGGATTCCGCTTAAACAACGCCCTCCAGCTATCCACCGGACGGCGAAACGTATTTCCGATCATTTTGGCGGTGCGAACCAGTGGCGAACCGGCGCCCGCAGCCGTTACCGCCAGCCGATACATGGAACTTGAGCCGTCGGGGAATTTGCATAATTCAATTTGGGTGTTTTCATCCGCCTGAAAAACAGTGCTGATGGCCACACCATGGTTCAGTTTGCGGTCGGCAGCCACTACGCCCGACAACATTTCGGAATTTGTCAGGAGGTTGTGACCCAGTTTTTCGCTCAGGTTCGGCAGGGTTTTGTACAGATGTTTTTGTTTGAGCAGCAGGTCGAGTGTACCCAATACGCCTCCGCTCACCACGATGCCGGCGCTTGTAAATGTTTGGTGTTTTTTTGCCCAAAAAGCGGTCGACGACCTGGTATGCACCTGATACCGGCCATCGGGCAGCACCTCGATTTTTACAGTTTCCGTTTCAGCCAGAATGGTAGCGCCGTACTTTTTTTCAGCAAACCACAGGTAGTTTTTATCCAGGGTGTTTTTGGCATTAAAACGGCATCCGACCATACAGCCCGCGCACTCCGTACAACCTTTGCGAAGCGGCCCTTCTCCGTTGAAATAAGGATCAACCTCCTTGTGTGGGTCGCCCAGGTAGACGGCTACGTGATCGACCCGGCGGTAGGTATCTCCTTTGCCCATTTCAGCCGCCACTTCCTTGAGAATGAGGTCTTCCGCGTTTTCTTTTTCATACCGTTCGGCGCCAAGCATAAATCGCGCTTTTTCATAAAACGGAGCCAGGGTTTGTTTCCAGTTTTTAAAATTTGCCCAAACCGGGTTTTTAAAAAACGGATCGGGAGGCATCATGAGTGTGTTGGCATACACCAGCGAGCCACCACCTACCCCCACGCCGCTGAGGATGAAAACTTCGCGGAAAAAACTCAGGCGCATGAAACCAAACCAGCGAAGGGCAGGCGCCCACAGGTATTTTTTCAGGTTCCAGTTGCTTTTGGGAAAGTCTTTGTTTTCCCAGCGTTTCCCTTTTTCAATTACAAGTACGCGGTATCCTTTTTCAGCCAGGCGCATGGCGGAAACCGAGCCTCCAAATCCGGAGCCGATTACGATATAGTCGAATGTCTGTTGTTGGCTCATGGGTTCAACGTTCAAAAATGCAAATCATGTCGATGTTGATTTAAGTGATTCGATTGGCTAGCAAGTAATGCACAAATCGGAATACCGTCCAATTTTCATATTAAAAATGGACAAAAAATAACGCTTGTCCATTTTTTAACTAAAAATTGAACAAGCGGCTTTGCCTTGCCCATCCCTTGCCGGCCGCCAGGACGCGAGAGCCATCCGTGTTATGTTTTTTAAATGTAAAATGTAAATGGGGACTGGCTGAACCATATTTACATTTTACATTTTCCCCTTTACATTTTAGATTAAATTTTTCAAATCACCACGAACAAGACTGATGCTGGTCAATTTTTCTTAACACCATCCCCTCTACGCCAAACTCAAATCTTTTGCTACCTTCGCGCTCCCCTTCAACACTTTTTTTGATGTAAAATGGCGTATGAATAAGTGACGGTTCGCGCCAAGTATCATCCTGTGAATCCCGCCAATTGTTAGACCGGTTTATCATGCCTGATTCGAACAACAAACTTCTGGAAAAATACCGTGCCGGCCGGCAGTGGCTATCCGACAAAACCGCGCCCATTCGCGCCATGTGGGTGCAAATACTGGCGCCGCTTCAGCCGGTTTTGACGCCTGTCCGCCAAAGCTGGAACCGGGCAACTGCCCCTTTGCGCAATGCCTGGGCCGGCTTTAAATCGCGGTTTCCGCGTATGGGTTGGGCCTTGGGTTGGGCAGGCACATTCCTGCGTTGGGGTATTTATTTCCTGCTGTTCCTGGTTGTCGGTGTTGGGATCGGGCTGTTCGGCAGCTTGCCTTCTTCCGAAGAACTTCGCAACATCGAAACAGCCAACGCCACCGAAGTGTACAGCGCCGACAGCGTTTTGATCGGGAAATACTACATGGGTGAAAACCGGACGGAAATTTCGATCGACAACGTGTCGCCGTACATCATCAATGCGTTGATTGCCACGGAAGACCGTCGTTTTCTCGAACACAGCGGCATTGACTTTACCAGTTGGTTGCGCGTAGGTTTTGGCGTATTAAGCGGCAAAGGCATGGGCGGCGGTTCTACCCTGAGTCAGCAGCTTGCCAAAAACCTGTATGGCCGGAAAAACTACTTTATTCCGGGCCTCAGTATCATCATCAACAAAATCAGGGAGAATTTTATCTCCGTTCGGCTCGAACGAATTTACAACAAACAAGAACTCCTCAACCTGTACCTGAACACCGTGCCCTTCGGCGGCGATATTTACGGCATTAGCGTAGCTTCGAGGGCTTATTTCAACAAAAAACCCCAGGAACTGACCGTCGATCAGGCCGCAGCACTGGTGGGTATGCTCAAAGGAACTTCCATTTATCACCCTGTACGCAGGGCCGAACGCGCGCAGGAGCGCCGCAACGTGGTGCTGCGCCAGATGGTGCGCAACGGTCACCTCACCGAAAATGAATACGCAGAATTGAGTAAAAAACCGGTAGGCGCCAAAAACTACAATGTGGATGGTAACAACGACGGGCTCGGCACTTATTTCCGCGAGTACCTGCGCACCGATGTTATGCCCAAGTTGCTCAAAAACCTCAAAAATGAGGATGGCGAGCCGTACAACCTGTACACCGGAGGCCTAAAAATTTATACTACACTCGATAGCCGCATGCAGCAGTTTGCGGAAGATGCGGTGCAAAAGCATATGGGCGAATTACAAAAACAGTTCGACCAGCACTGGAAAAACGAAAAAAAGGAAAAACCCTGGGGCGACGATAAGTGGATCGACCAGCAAGTGAAAGGCAGCGCCCGTTGGGGCGCCCTCAAAGACGCCGGCCTGAGCGATGAACAAGCATATGCCGACTTCCTGAAACCGGTCAAAATGACCGTGTTCTCCTGGAAAAAGGGCGGAGGCGATCAGGACACCCTGATGACGCCCTTCGATTCCGTGAAATATTACTTCTGCCTGCTCAATTGCGGCTTTATGTCGATGGAACACCGCACCGGGTACGTGCGTGCATGGGTAGGCGGCATCAATTTCAAACATTTTAAACTCGATCATATTGAAGGAACGCGTAGGCAAGTAGGCTCCACCTTCAAACCGATTGTGTACGCAGCAGCCATCCAGGACAGCCTGAAACCCTGCTCCTACCTGCCCAATGAAATCAAAAAAATAGTGGACTGGGAGCCGCACAACGCCGATGAATCGTATGGTGGCTGGTATTCGCTGACGGGCGGCTTAACCAAATCGGTCAACGTCATTGCCGCGCAACTGATTGAAAAAGTCGGCATTCAACGCACCATCGATCTGGCCCGGAAAATGGGCATCAGCACCGAGCTTAAACGCGAATTTGGCATTAGCCTGGGCGCAACGGATATCTCTCTGCTCGAAATGATGAAAGTGTACGGCACCATCGCCAACCAGGGCAAACGCCCTGAACCGGTTACCGTATTGCGCGTACTCGACCGAAACAAAAAAGTGATATTTGACTATCACAAAGAACTGGCCGTCAATCCCAACCTGGGTCCTCATGAAGAGGCTCTTACGGTTAATCAGGCCGCCACGATGGTTGAAATGATGAAAAACGTGATCAACCACGGCACCGGACAGCGTTTCAGGCGTTATGCAGGGTATGATTGTGAATTTGCCGGAAAAACAGGCACCACACAAAACCACTCCGACGGTTGGTTCATCTGTTTCAACCCGGTCATGGTAACCGGCGCCTGGGTAGGCGGTAACAGCCCGGCCGTGCGTTTCCGCTCCATGTACCTTGGCCAGGGCTCGGCCATGGCTTTGCCTATCGTGGGCAATTTCTGGCACAGCATCGCTACCAAAGGTGGCAAACTATCCAAAATACTCGCTGAAAAATTCCCGCCCGCCAAACCGGAAGTGCTGGCAACAATGGGCTGTCAACCCTGGATCAATATTCCACCGGATTCATTTTTTACCGTCACCAACGTGCAGGATTCTACCCTGCGCGATTCGCTGATGAAAATGTACACCGCGCCGATCAAAAAAGGCGAAGAAACGCCCGGTGGCGAAGGAGTTGAAAAAGAACCAGCCGACAAGCCCGAGGAAAAGGAGAAAAAAGAAGGGCTATTAAAACGGCTGTTTAAAAGAAAGGACGATAACGATTAATCGGGAATTTTTGCCCAAAACCGGCCGGATTTGAACAGAAGCTTGTACGGGCCGTTAAATTTGAAAAACGGCGTAATTTTGAAAGACGCGGAAAATCGCCCTTCAACACGCTTCGATTGTTCATCCCATTGGTCGATGGTGAAAAAACTCTCCACAATAGTTTCGTCTACAATATATAAGGTTTCAGGAGAGCCGTCGGGACAGATCGTCATAAAACTTGAGTATAGATCACCTGCCTTCAAAGAATCTATCGGCCCATTCTCTTTGATTTTAAATGTTTGAAAGCGGTTTGAATCCGGAATTCCTTTAAAGGTCAAAAATCCTCTTTGGTTGCCAAACTTATCACAAGTGTAAAATTGTAAATACCAAAATTTATCGGCGCCGATAAAAAAAGACCTGAGAAACCCACCTCCAGACCACATCAAAGTATCTATCACAGCATCGGCGCGCCCGGTGACAGTATCGCACGGTTGATGTGTTCGAAAGACGTCAACTTCATCAGGCATTTCAGACTTCGGCGGGTCTTTTTTACAGGCAATAAAAGCGAGTGCAATGATCAAAAATATGCCAGGTTTCATCTTTGACGGTTTAATCAATGAATTCTTGTTGTTTTATGTTTTTTATGAAAATCCAAAATTGTACTTTATATTTGCATAGATCTTTTAAAGATGTTCATCTCCCGCCACATAGAGCCGCGCATTCGGGCATTGAGCGCCCAATTTTCTGTTGTTTCCGTCACAGGTCCACGGCAATCGGGTAAAACTACGCTGTTGCGCGAAATGTTCCCCGATTATCGATACGTTTCGTTGGAAAACCCTGACCTCCAAGATTTTGCAATTCAGGATCCTCGGCGGTTTTTGGCAACCTACGACCGCTTTGTCATTCTGGACGAAGCGCAGCGTGTCCCGAAATTGTTCAATTATTTGCAAGGCAAAGTGGATGAAGATAAAATTGCCGGACAATATATTCTTTCCGGATCGCAAAATTACCTGCTCATGGAGCAGGTCAGCCAAAGCCTTGCAGGGCGAGTTGCGCTTTTCAAGTTATTTCCTTTTTCTTTCAACGAATTGCGGCAGGCAGGTCTGATGCCTCAAAGCCTCGAATCGGCTATTTTCACGGGATTTTATCCGCCTTTATTCGACAAGAAAATCAGCCCGCTTGATTTTTATCCCAATTATTTTGAAAGTTATGTTCAACGTGACGTTCGCCTTTTGACCAACGTCCAGGATTTGGTGCAGTTCCGAAATTTTGTGCGCCTTTGTGCCGGACGCATTGGGCAACCACTTAATTATCAAACGCTTGCGGCAGACGCTGGAATTTCGGCGGTCACGGCAAAAGCCTGGGTAGGCCTCCTTGAGGCCGGGAATTTAGTTTTTCTGTTACCGCCCTATTTTCGGAATTTTTCCAAGCGAATCTCTAAAACGCCCAAACTCTATTTTACTGATGTGGGTTTTGCTGCCAATCTGATGGGTATCGAATCTGAAAAGAATCTGACAAGTCATTTTGCACGCGGACCGCTATTTGAAAATTTGATAATCGCCGAAATCATGAAGCAACGGATGCAAGTAGGATGGTCGGTCGAACTGTTTTTTTGGTTGGAAAGCAACCGCCATGAAATTGACCTGATTGCTGAAAAAAACGGCGGCATCATTGCTGCCGAAATCAAATCGGCCGCTACTATCAACAGTTCGTTTTTTGATCAACTCGAATTTTTCAAAAAACAAACAGGCAGCATTCCTGTTCATCCATTTTTGATTTACGGCGGCTCTGAGAATCAGGAACGTTCAGCAGCTTCAGTGCGCAGTTGGATGCAGTTGGATGGGATTTTTTAAAATATAGGTGAAGAGCGTTGGCAAGAAGTTCTTAATAACACGTGTTATTTTCCACCAGCCGATTGCCATTGATTTTAAGTGCGCCAAAAAAAATGCAGTTCCCCGTGCAACGTGTGCCACGGGGAACTGCATTTTATACGGTCTATCAAAAAGTACGCTTACGACGCCAGCGCATTCACATGGCGCATCAAACCGCTTTTCAGGTTAGCAGCTTTGTTGCGGTGAATGTTGCCTTTTTTCGCCAAACGATCGATCATGCTGATCACTTTAGGTAAGAAAGAATCGGCTTCCGCCTTGTCTTTCAGATCACGCAAATTTTTGATCGCCGTACGGGCGGTCTTTTTGTAATAACGATTTTGCAGGCGACGCTTTTCGTTCTGACGGATGCGTTTGAGCGCTGACTTGTGATGTGCCATATTCTAAACTAAAATTTTCGGAAAAACCGAATAGTTGCTGTTGATTCTCAATTAGTTGTTGCTGTTTTTAGCGAAAATTATGCGGACGAACTAAAATTCAATTTACCGTCGCCTGCTAAAAAAACTACAACCCCCTCTTTTTGGGCGGGCAAAGGTAATAGAATGTACGGAATTTTTAAAAAGGTGAATGAAAATATTTTTTTAAAAGATCACGCAGGTCTGATAATCACCTATTATTTGGTAAAAAATCATCGAAAAATCCTTCAAAAGCATTTAAATAGAGGCGTACCTTTGCAGGCTTTTTTGAACAAGGGCGGCTAAATGCCTGTTGTTTACATCCTCCATACACAAGAAACGCTGCGCGCATGACTGATCATTCTGCTGTTTTTAACGCACACCCGCAATATATCGAATCATTGTATCAAACCTGGTTGAAAGACCCCGGCGCTGTGGAAGGCGGGTGGGATGCTTTTTTCAAAGGTTTTGACTTTGCCCTCAGCTCCGGCGGAACTTCATCCGGCGACGCTGCTTTTTCCGGCGATCTGGTAAAAGAATTTGCCGTATTGGGCCTGATACACGGTTATCGCGACCGCGGGCATACACTTTCCACCACCAATCCGCTCAAGCCGCGCAAAAACCGCCACCCGAAACTTGATCTGGCGGATTATGGGTTGTCGGAGCAAGACCTGGAAACCCGTTTTGCCGCCGGTTTCGAAATCGGACTTGCCAATGCCACATTGAAGGAGATTATTGAAAAGTTGCGCAAAATTTACTGCGGAAACATTGGTTTTGAAAGCACCCACGTGTTCGACAAAACCAAACGCACCTGGTTGCGCGATAAAATTGAAAACCGCAGCCTGTCGGCCGATTACGGATTTTCGGTGGATAAAAAACGCCGAATTCTGGAAAAGATCAACGGCGCGGTTGGGTTTGAACAGTTCCTGGCCACCAAATTCGTCGGCCAAAAACGTTTCGGCCTCGAAGGCGGAGAAGCGGCTATTGCTGCCCTCGACGCCATGATCAACCGCGCCTCCGGTATGGATGTGCCGGTAGAAGAAGTGGTGATCGGTATGGCGCACCGCGGCCGCCTGAATGTGTTGTGCAACATTGTCGGCAAAACTTACGAGCAGATTTTCAGCGCTTTTGAAGATAAATCCATTCCCGATCAAAGCTTCGGCTCCGGCGATGTGAAATACCACCAGGGCTACTCATCACAGGTAAAGGCCTTGAACGGCCACACCTTGTACGTGAAACTGCTGCCCAACCCCAGTCACCTGGAAGCCGTCAACCCAGTAGTGGAAGGGTTCAGCCGCGCCAAACTCGATATTTTGTACCAGGATGGTTTCGACCGCCTGCTGCCTGTTCTGATTCACGGCGATGCGGCTGTAGCCGGTCAGGGCATCGTGTATGAAGGCATGCAGATGATGCACTTGCAGGGATACAACACCGGCGGCACGGTTCATCTGGTAATCAATAACCAGATCGGTTTTACCACCGGTTGGGAAGACGCGCGCAGCAGCACCTACTGCACCAGCGTAGCTGAAGTAGTACAGGCGCCCGTATTTCACGTCAATGGCGACGACCCCGAAGCGGTCGTTTTTGCCGCCGAACTGGCGATCGAGTTCCGGCAAATGTTCAATACGGATGTGTTTATCGACCTGGTTTGTTACCGTCGAAACGGACATAATGAAAGCGACGAGCCGCGTTTCACACAACCTGAAATGTGGAAAATCATCGAAAAGCACGAGGATCCACGCACGTTATATACCCAAAAACTGATCGCGCGCGGCGATGTCGACGAGCAATTGGCCAAAGATATGGAAGCCAAATTCCGGGCCGACCTGCAAGCCCGCCTCGACAATGTGCGCCAAAATCCGTTGCCGTACACCTACCAGGAGCCTGAATTGCACTGGAAGGCGCTCAAAAAAACCGTCGACGACAAAGATTTTCAGGAAAGTCCGGAAACCGGTATTTCCCGAAAAGTGATCGATCAAATGATCAATCACCTGCTCAATTTTCCAAAGGATTTCACACCGATCGCCCAGATCGCCAAATTGAACGAAGCCAAAAAACAACTGGTAGCCTCCGGAAAAATCGACTGGCAATTGGGCGAATTACTGGCCTACGGCTCTCTGCTGCTGGAAGGACGTGATGTGCGCATGAGCGGGCAGGATGTCAAACGCGGTACATTCAGTCACCGGCATGCCTGTGTGATTGATGCCAACGACTACCGTGAATTGAACCGGCTCGACAACCTCGCTCCAAAACAGGGTAAATTCAGAATTTTCAATTCCCTGCTGAGCGAGTACGCTGTTTTGGGATTTGAATACGGTTATTCGCTTTCTTCACCCGATTCTTTGGTGGTTTGGGAGGCTCAATTCGGCGATTTTGCCAACGGGGCCAGCACGATCATCGACCAATTTATTTTTGCCGGTGAAAGCAAATGGCAGCGTATGAGCGGTTTGGTGATGTTGTTGCCGCATGGATACGAAGGGCAGGGGCCGGAGCACTCTTCGGCGCGTATGGAGCGTTATCTGCAAGGCTGCGCAGAGAACAATGTGACAATTGCCAACGTCACCTCGGCGTCGAATTTTTTCCACTTATTGCGTAGGCAGATTGCGCGCCCATTCCGCAAACCGTTGATCGTTATGTCGCCCAAATCGACCCTGCGCGCACCGTTTAACCTGGGTGAAATCAGTGAAATTGAAACGGGCACCCGTTTCCGCGAGTTGATCGATGATGCTGCAGCCAACCCGAAAAAAGTAAAAAGGGTGTTGGTTTGTTCGGGAAAGGTGTACTACGACTTATTGAAAAAACAACAGGACGATAAGCGGGAAGATGTGGCGATTGTGCGCCTCGAGCAAATATTCCCGTTTCCCAAAGTACAATTCGACGCGTTGATCAAAAAATACGCGGGCGCCGACCTGATGTGGGTGCAGGAAGAGCCGGCCAATATGGGCGCATGGGGCTATCTGGTGATGAACCAAGGCGGTTACGGCTGGAAACTTTCTTCTCGCCGTGCGTCGGCTTCGCCGGCTACCGGGTTCCCCAAAGCACATGAAAAAGAGCAAGCGGAATTGGTAGCGGCAGCGTTTGACTTGGGTAAAATTACCTGAAATTGATAAAATCGTTTGGATTTACCGGGCGGCCTTTGTGCCAAAGTTCGAAGTGCAGGTGCGGCCCTGAGGTGTTTTCACCGCTGTTTCCGATGATGGCGATGGCTTCGCCCGCTTTTACCGAGGCGCCGGCTTGTTTCAGGATCACGGAATTGTGTTTGTACATCGTAACTACGTTATTCGGATGTTGAATAGCGATGCTGTATCCGGTTTCAACGGTATATCCGGCAGAGATCACCACACCGTCGGCAGCAGCTTTGATGGCGGTGTTTTTGGCGGCGGATACGTCGATTCCGAAGTGGCTTTTGTTCAAATCAAACCCAGCGGTAACATCGCCGCTTACGGGCGGGATAAAAAACTGGTGTTCGAGGGGAATATCGCGCGGAGCAAATGATTGGACGCTTGCTTGCGCAACAGCGTTTGGGTCGCTGGTGAAAGCGCCTTTTTCCACGGCGGTACGCATTTGATCGTCTTCCGGAATCCGGTCAATATCCTTGATCAAAGAGTCGGCGGGCTCATCGGATTGACCTTGTTTTTCGACATCGTCTTTGGTCATGCCGCTTACATCGCCGGCCAAAATTTTCCGGATATTATCGCTGTATGCCCGTGTAGCCTGTATTTCATCCTCCAGTGCAGTTACTTTTGAAGTAAGCATGGCAATTTCGGAATCGCGTTTGAAATCGCCGTAACCTGGGATGTACCTTTTAAGGGGCGTCCAGATGATCAGCATGGTAACCAATATGGCGGTTCCCACAATGAGGGAGCTGACGGTGATATAAACGGCCAGAGGGGTGAGTTTTAAAGAAGTTACCTCCTCGAAGGTGTCGTCGTTCATCACAACGAGGCGGTATTTATCACGCAATTTATCCATCAGGCTGCGGTCGGTGTCGCCGTGTTTCCGGAAGAAATCGATAAATTGTTTGATGAAAAGGATGAACTTCTGCATGGTACCTCAGTGATTCAGGGAGCAAAGGTCGTTGAAAAATAGAAAAAAAACGGATGTTAAGCGTTAAATCCTGGAAATTGGGGCAACCATTTTCCGGTTTTATGCGCCTTTTGAAGTCCCGGCATCGTATTTGCGAAGGGAAATTAACAACCAACCATCACCTGTTTTTGATTCGGCATGAAAAATTCCAGGAGCGTCACATTATTGGTCGCAGCGCTTATTATTTCGTTGCTCAGTTGTGTTACCACCAAAAAGAAAGGGGAAGAGACCAGCAAATTTAAGAAAAACTACCACAGTTTTACCACCCGGTACAACTATTGGTTCAATGCCGATGAGTTATACCGTTTGGCTGTTATCAAGCTGGAGAATGAACATAAAGACAATTACAACCAGATACTCGAAGTGTATCCATACGCCGCTGCCGATCCTCAATCGGCCCGTGCGGATATGGACAATGTCATCGCCAAGTCGTCGAAAGGCATCGTCAGGCACCGCCCGGGTCGCTATGTGGACGACAATTATCTGTTGATTGGTCAGGCACAATTCATCAAGCGGGATTACGAAACCGCCGAAGAGACTTTCCGTTTTATCAGGGAAGAACAAGATCCAAAGAACAAAACCAAATCAACCCTGAAAAAAAGTACGGCACAAAAGAAAAAGGAAAGCAAACAAAAAGCGGCCTCGAAAAAGAAAGAAGCTAAAAAGAAAGCTGCTGCCAAAAAGAAGGCTGCCGCCAAAAAGAAAGCCGAGGCGAAGAAAAAGGCTGCTGCCAAAAAGAAAGCCGCTGCAGCCAAGAAAAAAGGTAAAAAAACGAATACGAAGGATCAACCGATTTCCAATGAAGCAAAGCCGGCTGATGTGCCTCAAGCCCCTGCGCCAACCACCTCACAGCCGGAATTGAAAATCGGTGGCCCCAATCCTTATGCCGAACCATTGGGCCGGACAAACGCTTTTCCGCTTTCCATTATCTGTTATGGCCGAACTCTCACGGAACTCGAAAATAAAGAATAAGCAGAAATTCATTT
>JAEUUR010000303.1 GCA_016787465.1 Saprospiraceae bacterium
CCGGGTGGAATTGAATGCCGTATACCGGCTGAGAAAATTGATCTTTTTTCGAGCGGAAGGCAGCGTACGGAATGGTATCGGAACTGCCGCACACTTCAAAACCTTCCGGCAAACGAAGGATGGTATCTGAATGACTCATCCACACCTGGGAGCGAGGGCTGATTCCCTGGAAGAACAGGTCGTCGGGCGCCTGGTGGTCGAACATCACTTTACCATATTCCCGTTTTTCCGACTGCCCCACTTCGCCGCCCCAAAAGTCGGCCATCAATTGCGCACCGTAGCAAATTCCAAGCATGGGCTTTTTACCGGCAATTTGGTTCAGATCGAGCCGCAAGGCATTGGGCCACCGAACGGAAAATGGGCTGCCCGATAAGATAACGCCCTGAATATCAGGGGTTAGTTCAGGCATTTTATTGTAAGGGACAATTTCACAATAGACATTCATCTCGCGTACACGCCGTGCAATTAACTGGGTGACTTGCGAGCCAAAATCAAGAATCAGGATTTTTTGCATAAAAAGGATTCAACTCCGTGGAAAGAAGGCGCAAAGGTATGGAAACCGGAAGGAATCGCCCGTAATTCACTAAGATTAATGGATTCTTTTGTTTTGCGCAGATTTTAAGCAGATTAGTTTGCACAGATTTTACGCAGAAATATTTGTGTAATATCTGTGCGCCCCCCTCTTAGGTCTATGTGTAAAAGGGTATAGTCTCTTTATAATTTTCTATAGTTCCCTGCAATTTTAAATTTGATGTTTAAATATGCAGGGAACTTATAGTCTATTCTGGCGTTAGTCAGTGCTTCAAAACCTCTTAGCCGTCGGACACCTTTTCATTTTTCTCCCAGTTGAGCAAATGCACCACCCAATAACCCGCCAATAAAAACGCGCCGTACAATAACGTGACGCCGATGGTTTGTGGGTGTCGGTACGGATCAGTAATGCGGTCGGCTATTTCTCCGATCAATTCATCCGGATTGGACATGACATCCCAGCTGTTGAACCGCAGGTAGCGCCCAAGGTAAATGCCGAATCCGCATAAAAAGCAGAGTATGGAAACCAGGAATTCTGCGGTGAATCGATTCAGCCAATGTCTGACTACCTTCAAAATATCGAATAATGCCAGGTAGAAAAAAATCAAGCCCGATGTCGCCATACTGTAAATCAGTAGTGTATCGAACCAAAGCGGCATTTCTGCACGTGTGCGCAGGTGGAACAAATCGGTAACGATGTAGGGCGAGTTGGGCAGGAACAGAACGGAAATTCCCAACATGGCCAAACTGATCCACCAGGCTTTTTGGCGTTGAAAAAATACAGCGGCCTGGCTGCACAAAAACGGCAGGAAGGCTAAAAAAAGATTCCAAATAAAAAACAAGAATACGCGGTGACCGGTGACTTGCATCCGGTAACCGACCATCAGGCCGTTCCAAAAGATGATCAGTCCGACGGCGATCCATTTTGCGGTGTTTCTATTCATAAGTCATTAATCAGGCAAAGATATTTTTCCCATACCGACCATTGGGATGCCGCCCAACATACCCCCTTTGGTGGTGGCGCCGGCAACGGTTTCGTTGGCCAAAACTGCAAACAGCACGGCTTCTTTGGCATCTCCGTCAACGCCCAGCGTTTTCATAGGTTGAATGTACCATTCGGGTAATTTTTGAGTTAAGCATTGAACGATCAAGGGGTTATGTGCGCCGCCTCCACTCAAAAAAAGTTTTAATTCCCCTTGCGGTTTCAGTTGATCGACGGTCTGGAGCAGTGCTTCGGCGATGGTGTCGACGGTCAACTGTGTCAGGGTTGCCATCAAATCGTACGGATTCGGTTTCCCTTTTGGATAGGATAGAAGGATTTGATCGACCCATTGCCATGAAAACAATTCCGGGCCGGTGGTTTTGGGAAATGGTTTGTGAAAAAACGGTTCTGATTTCAGGGCTGTCAGCAACCATTCATCCACTCTGCCGGCTTTTGCCAGCATGGCATTTTCATCGAAGGGCACGCCGAATTGCGCACGGGCAAAGGCGTCGAGCAAAGTGTTACCAGGGCCGGTGTCGGTGGCGAACGCCTCGGAAGGGCTACCGGAGGCCGGTAAGTAAGTGAAATTCGCAATACCTCCGATGTTTAAAAGAAAACGAGTTTCACCCGGTTGAGTGAACAAAAAATAATCGCCATACAGCGCCAGCGGCGCGCCTTCACCACCGGCAGCCAGGTGCTTCTGCCTGAAGTCTGACACGGTGATGATCCCGGTGCTTCGCGCCAGATGATCGCCATCTCCGATTTGGAGGGTGGCGTTGGGATAATTGGGTAGCCCATGCAACACCCGTGGAGCATGAAACACGGTTTGACCGTGAGACGCGAGCAAATCAACCTCAGAAGCGGGTATGCCCCATTGTTTTAAACAGGCATTGATCAACGCGGCTTGATGCTGGGCAATAACGACGTTCAATAATGTCAGGTGTTGAAAATCAATTTCTTTTCTTGCGAACACCTTGCGGATTTCCGCTTTGAAATCGGCATCGTACGGAACGGTTTCAAATTTCAATACCTCGACTCGGGTATCCATGCCTGCGCCGTTGAACCTGCAAAGTGCAATGTCCAAGCCGTCCAAAGAGGTGCCCGACATAAGCCCGATGATCGTTCGTTCCCGCTTTTGAGCCATGTCGGCAAGTGCAAGCATGTGATGTTTCATGCCGTAAAGATACCCTTGAAGTTTCGAAATAAGA
>JAEUUR010000051.1 GCA_016787465.1 Saprospiraceae bacterium
GTATTCGGGTTTTGGCTGGAATCCGCTTTGCGTTTCAGGTTTTTTAAATTTGTAGGTTAACTGGGTTGGCGCGGTGCGCGCCCATTGATAAGTAGCGCGTATGGTGGGTTTTATCCACCAATTTACTGCTGGTTCGTAGCGCATACCAAGCCCGAATTGTCGGCTTTGTAGCGTTCCTGTTACTTCTTCCAAAGTGCATTTATTATGGAAGCCCCACCATTGGCAAAATGGTTTTAAAAAAGTATCTCGTTGGGCCATCAACTGTTGTGGGAAGGCTTTTGATTGAACCTGGATGTTCGACCATTCGGTAGACGCGCTGAGCCAAATGGTTCGGCCAAGTTTGTATTCCAGCGAAATTCCTTGTCCTTTGATCAGGGAAACTCCCTGAATTTCAGGCGTGATCAAGCCAACGATCCCGTAAACACCCGCTTTGATTTTCAAAGAATTAATTTTGGGTTCAAGCGGGTTTTCAGCCGGCAATGTATGAATAGAATCAGGAGGTTGGGGCGATGTTGCAACCAATGCCGCTTGGTTCTCTGCTGGCTTTTGTACTGTCGTTGGCGTTGTAAACCAGATAAAAGGTTTGACAGTTTTTGCGGAAATCGTGTAATCGCTTGGCATCAGGTTATACTGACGAGGCGCATAATTTTGCAATCCAAAGGAAGGATAGCCAGGCAAATTGGCCTGTGCAGGAACAGGCGCAACCTCCTGATAACGCGGCATGTTTGCCAAGGTGCGTTGCAAAGCCTGTTGCGTCATCGATAGCCGTTCAAAGGCCTCAAGCATCCTGGTTTTTTCTTCCACTGAATTGGATAGGGTTTCCAACTCGGATTGTTGCGCAGCTGCTACTGCTTTGGACATCTCCAGCAATTCCTTTTGGCTGGCGATAATTACTTTTTGTTCCCGTGTTTGAGCATAATACAAAGCACCTCCCACCAGGGCGGCTAAAGCAATTCCCTGCCAAATCTGGCGGTATATTTTCGGGCCGGACGATCCTAATTCAAACGCTTCGAGGCGCTTCGACAAGGCATTCCAGTTTTTACGTTGGTTGGGGAAATTGCTTTCCTTATCCAACATATCGGCCATATAATCATCAAATTTTTTCATGTCAGCAAAACGTTGTCATGAGTGATATAAAAATGAAACAGGATTATGAGTAAGTATACCATATTCATTGCGTATACCCATTATTCAAAAAACCGGTATTCGTTTTTGAGCAGGTTTTTTAAATATTGTCGAGCTCTGGAAAGGTTTGATTTAGAAGTTCCGATACTTATATTTAATGTTTCTGCTATTTCTTCATGGGAATATCCGTCAACAATTGCCAGGTTAAAAACAGCGCGATACGCGGGCGGAAGTTGATCGAGCATTTTCCAGATTTGTTCTTTCGTCAGGTTGGTTTCAATTTCATGATCTTCTTTTAGCTCAGGTATTAATTCCATATCCGCCACCTGCATTTCCTGCATCGACGAGCGGAGTTTATCAATGGCACAGTTCACAACAATTCTCCTGAACCAGGGTTTAAAGGGCATATTCCCTGAATAAAGATGGATTTTGGTGAATGTTTTAAAAAAAGCATCGCTGGTTACTTCCTCTGCCTGTTCAAGGCTCCCCATATACCGTCGAGCAACCGTCATGGCATAATTGTAGAACAGGGCAAACAGCTGCTGTTGGCTTGCCTGTTGGTTTTTACGACAACCTTCAATGATAGTGTCTATATTCACCTACGCCAGTTCAAAATTATAACACGAAAAAGGATCCGCTATGGTTGCGTTGTCCCGTTTGTTTTTTTGTAAAATAATATACATTCTGCTACCAGCAAATTGATGACCCAGCTTGGCCAGGCAACTATTTGATAGGCGATATCTACATCTAATTGCGTGTTTGTTGCCAACACAAACTGCATCAAACGCAAACTTACTGCCGAAAGTGTGAGCGCATAACTTCGGATCATCCAATCGCGGTGTTTGTTTCGTTGTCCGTTTTTGATGGCTCGCCAGGCTAGCCAGGTAAATGCCCACCAGCCAACACTCAATGTCAGAAAAGAACTTCGGGCAATCCATCCTCCGTTCGAATACCACGCCATCAGGAAGCCTGCGGGCCCGCAAATCCATAAAATGCTGTGTGTATAAACGCTTCCAACCAACCGGTGTACGATCGGTCGATAGCGGAGTATCCGATCCGAAAATTGCGTCAAGCCTGCCGACAATACCAGCAACGCCGGAAAAATGTGCAGGTAAAACGCGAAGCGATAATGGAGGGAATAAATGATATGTTGTTTGGAAAGTAAAAAATCAATATCCAACCTTCCGGTTCGATAAGGCCAAACGATGCGAGCCATCAACCAGGTAAAAAAGAAGATAGCAACCATGCTGAAAAGATATGTCAACTTTTTAACCATAAGCAAATTATTCACTCCATTCCTCGCATGACGCGGCGGCCCATTTTCATTGCTCTGAACATGAGAAACAGGAAAATACCGCCTACAACAAAAGCGACCTGCGCCGGTTTTTCAGCGCCTTCTGATCGGAAAAACCAACCGAATACTGAAGCTGTGATGCAAAGGATCATAAACACCAGTTGGTTGAGGGCTGCGTAGATGAGCCGGGAGCTGTTGCGGATATCTTCCGATCGCACTTCGAGTTCGCCGCTTTGCACCTGGTTGAGCACCCTGCTCAACTCGTCGGGCAGCCCGATCAGGGTGGTGGCGCTGCGCTGGAGGGTTTTGCGTACGAAACTCAGCAGGTTTTCCCGTTCGCCCATCACGAATGTTTTGGCATACGGCCGGATGACATCCAGGGGATTCAGCGTGGAATCCAGCGCGCTGCAAAGGCCCAATAGCAACGTGGCGGTTCGGTTGAACAACACATAATCTTTGGGTAATTGCACGGTGCCGCTGATGCCACTGATGCCAATATCGCCCAGCAAATTGGTCAGGCTGTTGTTCAAAGGGTTCACTTTGATTTCCTTGAGGTTCAGGCCTTCGAACTGAACTTCATTTTGCAGGAAATTCCGCATGGCGGCGATCATTTTGGCGGCCATTTTGTCGGCGTCGCGGCCCTCGGCGATAAACCCCATGCTGCGGCATGCTTTGATCATGCCCGGCGTGTCGTTTTTCAGAGCTGCTTCGATGAGTTGCGGAATGCCTTCACGCAGGGCTTTGCTGATTTCTGCCACGGCGCCGAAATCGAGCAATACCAACGAGCCGTCGGGTTTCACCAGGATGTTGCCCGGGTGCGGGTCAGCGTGGTAGATACCGTCTTTGAACACCATACGGCAATACAACTGCAGCACCCGGGTGGCAATGTCGCGGCGGTTGAGGTTCCAGGCGTCGAGTTGGGCAGTGTTCGATATTTTGACGCCTTCGTGCCAGGTGGTGGTCATGACGCGCGCCGTGGAATAATCGGGGTGTAATTTTGGCACTGCAACTCCCCCTTCCCCCTCCAGGTTTTTACCGATGAGTTGCATGTACGCCGCCTCGCGCCTGAAATCCAGCTCTTCCTCGATCATTTTTTTGATCTGGGTGTAGAGGTAATCCATGCCTTTAATATGGTAGAAAAAGGAGATGATCCGGGTGATACGCAGGATGATCTCCAGGTCGACGGCGGCGATGTGTTCGATGTTGAGGTGCTGCACTTTGATCACCACCTCGGTGCCGTCGGGCAACTGGGCGCGGTGCGCCTGGCCGATGGATGCTGCGGCCAGCGGTAAGGCGTCGAAACGGACGAAGAGTTCTTCCGGTGTTTTACCCAACTCTTGTTGGATGCGGTCGCGCACCTGATCGACCGGCCGGGGCGGTATCTGATCCTGCAGGGCTTCGAGCGGCTTTTGGAACGCTTCGGGAAGGAAATTGCCCAAAATGGAGAGCATTTGCCCGAGTTTGATGAACAGGCCGTTGAGCTCCAGAATGGCTTTTTTTACCCGTTCAGCGTTTTTGAGATGCAGCTCGTACAAGGCATTTTCATACCACGCGCGGCCCCGGAAACGACGCAGCACCGACAGCCAGGCGTAGCTCAGCATGACCCTGGCTGTGACGCCGTACGCTTTGCGCAGGCGCCAGGAACGGGAGTAGATTTTAGCGGACATGGAGGGGCTTGTTGTTTTGATTGGAGGTAAAAGGCCTGCAAGAATAAGGAATTTCAGAACAATAAAAAGGAAATGAATCAATAAACGTGCGCTTGTTTTGCACTGTTTGGTTTGAAAACAGCCTTCGGCTAAAGCGTTGATTTATAAGGCGAAGCGCTAAAGCCTTTTTGTGTTCGGTATACGTGGAATTTGATGATTGTGCTGGGTTTGATGAGCAGAAAGTAATCCTTTAAATGTAGGTCGTTACACTTTTTCGTTTGAAAAAGTGTAACGACCTACATTTTTTCAAACGAAAAAATGTAATTTTGCCTAAAATGACCATTGTATGAAACGAACACTTTACGAAAAATTGCTAGACTGGAAAAATGATCCAGGCCGCAAACCTTTGATACTGCAAGGCGCTAGGCAAGTGGGAAAAACGTGGCTGATGAAGGAGTTTGGCAGCAAAGAGTATGAGCAGACTGCTTACCTCAATTTTGAAAGCAGTGAGCGACTTAGATCGATGTTCACATCAGATTTTAACACAAAAAGGATACTTTCTGTAATCGAAATAGAGGTGGGTTATAAGATAAGACCTGAAAATACGCTGATTATTTTCGATGAAATACAAGAAGCGGGAAAGGGCTTGACCGCGCTAAAATATTTTTGTGAGCAGGCGCCAGAGTATTACATCATGGCCGCGGGCTCTCTCTTAGGCGTTTCATTGCAAAGTAACACTTCTTTCCCGGTAGGCAAAGTCGACTTTTTACGAATGTACCCCATGAGCTTTTTTGAGTTTTTGGAAAATACCGGTTACAGTATGTTAAAAGATCAATTAGCTGGCGAAAACTGGTCTGTTGTAGAAGTATTCCACGAGAAATTAGTCGAACTGCTTCGACTCTATTACTTTATCGGAGGAATGCCCGAAGTTGTAGACCATTACCGTCAACATGAAGATTTAAACGCTGTAAGGAATATTCAGAAAAAGATTTTGTTAGGCTACGAAAATGATTTTGCCAAATATGCACCAATCGAAATTGTGCCTAGAATCCGGTTAGTTTGGCACAAATTGATTAGTCAAATAGCTAAAGACAACCGCAAATTTATTTTTGGGCAAATCAAAAAAGGCGCTCGCGCTAAAGATTTTGAAACAGCGATTAATTGGCTCGTTGACGCTGGTCTAGTTTTAAAAATCAATTCCGTAGAAAAACCATCTATACCCCTTAACGCCTACGTCAATATTGATGCTTTTAAATTATTTCTTTTAGACATTGGCTTGTTGAATGCCCTTGCAGATGTTGATGCGAGGATATTATTGGAAAAAAATTTAATACTCACTGAATTTAAAGGCGCTTTGACTGAGCAATTTGTCGCTCAACAGCTCAACATCAACGACACACTTTACTATTGGACCGCCTCCAATGCTACTGCTGAAGTCGATTTTTTGATTCAACGCCAAAACGAGGTTATCCCCATTGAAGTAAAAGCAGAAGAAAATCTGAAATCTAAAAGCCTGAAGGTGTATGTAGAAAAGTTTAAGCCAAGCCTGGCTGTTCGCACCTCCATGAGTCGCTTTCGCCAGCAAGATTGGATGAACAATGTGCCGTTGTACGCTATCTTAGGGTTGTGAAGCGTGCTGCTAGATCACAGAATGTAGTACCGTAAGATAATCATCCAAAGAAACGGGCGACGTAGACAGACGTTACGCCTCATCAAGGCGGGTGTATTTAGGTCCATGTTGGAGTTACAAATGTTGAGCCTCTTCGAGGCTAAAAGAGGATCAGGAATTTCATGGAGTTGACAAACAATAAATGATGGGAATTCCGGTGGTTTACCAATGGCCTCGAAGAGGCCCAACCTTTGTTTAACCGCCAAAACTCAAGTTCCGCCCCTCTGTACAATATGCGGATAGTCAAATTTAATAAAATAAAATTCCATAAATTAATGTAAATTTGTGGAATTAATTCCATGAGTTTAGCTAAAATAATAGGAAATGATTACTTTCTCGCGTTTTATTCAGCCAAAAATTGCCCAAAGTTTACAGGGTGGAAAGGTCACGGTACTATATGGCGCCCGCCGGACCTTCGAAAAGAAATATCCAAGAGTCCGAAATTCTATTTTTATGACAATGGAATCAGAAATGCTTTGATTTCAAATTTTAATTCTATCGATCTTCGAAACGATATCGGCCAGCTTTGGGAGAATTTCCTGATCAGCGAACGCATCAAACACCAGCAATATACCAAAATGATTGTAAATAATTTCTTTTGGCGAACCTATGACCAACAAGAAATTGATTGGATCGAAGAAAGGAATGGAAAATTATTCGGTTATGAGATAAAATGGAATAAAACGCATGTAAAACCACCCCTTGCCTGGCGCACTGCCTATCCAGATGCTTCCTTCGAAACCTTACATCCGGATCATTTCAGAAGTTTTGCCGGAATTGGGGATTCCTAAAACAAACCCCCTACCTCTTCACCACCTTACCCACGCTCACGCGCCCGCCCGCTACCGCGCGCACGAGGTACACGCCCGCGGGCCAGCCGGTCGTTTGAACGGCATTCGACGAGTGTCCCTGATACATCATCTTGCCTTGTGAATTGAATACCATAACTTCGACAGGTGTTGGTGTATCAATGTAAAACCAGGATGCGACCGGATTTGGAAATAGTTTAATCAGACTAAAATCGTCAGCCGATTCAATGCCGGATGCCTGACAAGCTGCTTCGATTTGATCTGCGGAGTTGCATCCTGTAGCATTTTGTTCTACAATCATTATTCCCTGGTTGGCGATGTTGATGCAAATGGGTTCAATATCGCACACGGTTAATGCCGGATTTTCTGTGATCCAAACAAATTTCTGTGGATCGAGCACCAAGCTTGACAATGCCTGTATGTTGCTTAGAAGGTCATTTCCCTGTATGGTAACGTATGGATAAGGTTCGATTAACTCGGAGCCAACGCTGGTAAGTTGATTTAAGCCAGTAAGATCGGTCAGTTGTTCGTTTAAACGAATGGCCAATTCGCCGCCGATGCGGTTTAATTGATCAAGGCCAGTCAGATTGTGCAAGGAGTTATTTCCCTGAATGATACAATTGGTTGCGATTTGGCGAACGGAATCAAGGCCGCTCAGGTTTTGCAATAAAACGTTATTTTCAACAACAAGCTCCGTCAGGGAATCCAGGTTGCTCAAACCTGCCAAACTTACCAGACTTTCATTGCCTTTGATCGTCAGAAAGCCACCCAGGCGCTGGAAAGTAACTGCTGAACCAATTTCTTCCAATTGTTGCAACGCATCGAGGTTTTGTAAACTTGAGTTATTGATAATGTTCAAGGAGCCAAGTGGCATTTCGGTAAGGTTATCTAGTCCATGCAGGTTTTTTAAATTCAGGTTATCGTCGATAGTAAGGTATCCTGCTATGGATTGAAGGGTTTCCAGGCCCGACAAGTCTTCTAATGCCGGATTGTTTCGGATGGTCATTCCAAAGGTGAGCACGCAACCTTCACTGCACAGGTAACCACCTTCTACCTTGTTCAAGTTTTGAAGTCCTTGTAAGGATTCCAGGCTTGTATTGTTTTCCAAGGTAATAGAGCGAAGTTGCCGGATTGAGTCGAGGCCGGCCAGGTTGCTTAATCCGTCATTGCCGACAATATTCAAAATGGCGGAGGCATTGGTGACGCCGAACATGGGCCCGATTCCATTTAAATCCTGCAGGTGGTCGTTGTTTAAAATGTCCAGAATTCCAAATCTCAAGCTACTTAACCCTGCCAGGCTTTCCAGCTGTGCATTGTTTTGAATAGCAATTCCTCCACGCTTTTTGGGAGCGTCGAAGGAAACCGTGTAAAACCCGGCGTTTTTTAGGAATTCCAGTCCTTCGAGGTTCTGGAGTACCGGATTGTCGGCGATCAGCACCTGGAAATCTGTATCACCGGTTTGTGTTTGAATGTTTCCAAAGCCAACCAAACTGTTGAGTTGAATATTGCCTCGGATCACGAGGGAGTCGGGAGGTAGGAATGGATTATATGAATTTTGAGAGAATGTTTGAATACCCTCGAGGCCGGAGAGAGTGGTTAATACCGAATTATCAACGATATGGATATTGTTTTCTACATAACGCAACCCTGCCAAACCGTTCAAATTCGATATGTCGGTAGAAGGGCCGATGTGCAAACTACCGTTTATCAAACTATCACAATCTGGGTAGGTGGTTTGAAATTGATCTACCTGTGCCTGGGAGGTTAAATGAATGTCGCCGAAACATTGGCCGGTCGAGCGAGTGAAAGAGGCAAGGGCCAGGAAAAGAAGAATGGATTGTTTCATCATAAGGTTTTGGATTGTTTTAATTGACTATCCGCCATCAGGAAGCAATGTGACGGAAAGTAGAAATTGGAAATTACCCTAACAACCTAATCATCCAATTTCCAATTTCTGTTTACTAATTGCGGATAGTCAGTTTGTTTTATTCATGGAATCACTTGGCCCTGGCTTATGCGCCCGTAGTGCAGGTTTCTCACAGATGTTACACAGAAAAAAACACGGATGTTTCACAGAAAGTTTCTGTGCGACATCCGTGCAAACATCTGCGTAACATCTGTGCGAAACACACTCTACGCGAACCGTTAAGCTCTACCGCTTCACCACCCTACCCACGCTCACACGCCCGCCCGCCACTGCGCGCACGAAGTATACACCCGCGGGCCAGCCGGCAAGCGATACCACCTGCGGGCCGTTCGTCCGGGTTTGGTAGTGCAAACGACCTTTGGAATCGTACATCATCACCTCCCAATCCGCTCCCGGATCCAGTTGCAAGGCGATGGATTCGCCGGCCGGGTTGGGGGAAACCTGGAGGTTCTCATAGGCTATCGGCGTTTGAATGCCCGTCGACAACGAAGCATAGCGCAGTTGAGCGGCCACCGCAGCATCCTGAAGGGCCGGTAAACTTTCAGCCACCAAAAAGGCAAAAGCCGCTTTCTGGATATTGCCCGGCGCAAGGTTGTATGGCCCTGAGCTGACAACCAACCCGACATCACTGCCGTCGGCGTCTTCAAATCCGCCGGTCGGCCGGTTTTGGGTAAGCGTCGTGTATTTTTCTGAATTGCTATAGGAATCGTTCAGGTTGACACCGCCGTAGGTGGGCGAATAGTCGTACACATACAGGTTGTAGGGCGAGCTGCCCAGCAGTTGAATGCCTGCGTAGAAATTGGGTTCCAAGGGGTTGTACATATAACCCAGCTTGAGCGACTCGTCTTGTTCCGCCCGATTTTGATCATAAAAAAACAATTCCAGCTCGCCCCAAAGGCCGATATGGAAGGTGGAATAGGTGTTTGCACTTTGGTTCGTCACCTCATACTCGGTAATAAAAAACGGATCGTTGTTCCACGCAAAATTTCGTTGGCGCACCTCCAGACCCATCCGGAATGTAGGCGGTACAACGGCACTGTCGCTGTACATACAGGTGTAAGCCACATCGGCGGGCGAAAGCGGATCGGGATGAAGCGATTCCAGGATTTTAAAATCGTTTGTAAAAAAACTGGTGGGAGAACTCCAGGAATTCAACGCGGCATCCGACACCCGGCTGGTGCTGTTTCCAAACATAGGCGCCAAAACGCCTTCCATTTGCAGTGGGTTGTTGTAGTCGTACAGGCCGCGCCCGTCGCCCCATTCGTCGACAAATCCCATTCGTCCTGTAGAATTTAACGTAGTAGCGATCCGGCCATTGTCAAAATCCACTCGCCCCCGGTTGATTCGAACGTACACCCACTGCCAGTCGGTGTATCCGTCGCCTTGAAAACCCAGGCGAATCGGGATTTCCGTATCGAACGGCGCACCGGGTTGCACGACGAAGATGAACGGTTGCTGATGGTTGGTTGCCGTATCAAAGGTGGCCAGGTTGCCAATTTGCAGGTTGGGTTGAATCCATGCGATACTCGAATTCAGCGAGGAGGCGGTCACCGTAAGTCCGGTTACCGGCGCCAGATAGTTCACAAATTCGCCGCTCAAACGGACGGTATCGCCCACCTGAAATAATTCCCAACGACCATCTACAAACAAAGGATGTTCAAAACGAACAGCTGGAGTGGCTGGGTCGGTGAGCGCCCGGTAGAGATTTAAACGACCACGTCCGAGTTGCTCGACATAATTCGGATTTTGCGCATCGATGGGGTCGGAGGTGACGCGCAGGCGTTCAGCCAATTGCAGGCCATTCAAGCTGGGGTCGTGCGATGCTAAAAGCGCAGCAGCGCCTGCTACTTGTGGGCCTGATAATGACGTGCCGGTCCAGTGATCGGCATAGGCGCCGTCCATCAAAGTAACCCAAATATTGGACGGCGCTGAAATATCAACCAGGTAATTGTAGTTGGAATAGGGCTCCCGGACATCCTGCGGGTCAGTGGCTGCTACACTGACCACATAATCGGCACTGGAAGGCATAAACCGTTCATCCGTGTTGTAATTATGGGATACAGAGATGATCAGCGCGTTTTTTTCAAAGGTGACGTATTCGACAATATCCTTGTATAGAAAACCTGTCCCAACACCGCCCCAGGAACAGTTGATAATCTTGCAACCACGGTCGGCGGCATACACTATACCTTCTACTCCAAACAATATATTTATATCATTTGGATTGTCGCTTGCGCACTTGATCGGCAAAATTCGGCAATTATATCCGGGCGATGCCAGCCCGATGCCGTTGTTGGTACTTGCCGCAGCAACGCCCGCCACTGCGGTACCGTGGTTTGCACCCAGCCTTGGATCATTGTCGTTGTAGTAAAAATCCCAACCTTGAAAATCGTCGATAAAGCCGTTGCCATCGTCGTCCTGGCCGTTGATGGGGTCGGCGTAGTTGAAAGCGATGTTGGCCACCAGGTCGGGGTGCAGGTAATCGACGCTGCTATCCACGATACCGATGACGATACTGGTATCGCCTTGTTCGATATCCCAGGCTTCGGGTGCATGAATTTTGGCCAGGTGCCATTGTTGGCTGAACAGGGAGTCGTTGGGGAGAAAAACCGGTGGTGGAGCTCCATTGTTCAACGAAGCGCTACTCGGCTCGCCGCTGGTTTTATAGATGAACCGCGGCTCGACGTATTGAAAACGACCGGTGGCACTCAATTGACGGCACAGGGCCGGCACGTCGACGCTTGCTGCCAGTTGAAATTCCCCGATGAGCGATAAATCCACTTTGCCGGCTTTCCGGCCAATATGCTGTGGGAACAAAGGCCGGATCGTGTGTGCGCCATACCGGGCAAGCAATTGTTGCAAAGCAGGATCGTTCAAACGCCAGGTTTTGGGTTGATGGTCGGATTCAACCCAGGCGTCGCGGTATTCAGGCAGCCATTTGAAAATCACGGCGCCAGGCTTGTAATCCGCCCCCGATGGGTTGGTAGGTTGCTGATTTTTAATGGATTGAGCTGTGGTGAAAAAATACGAAAGCAGACAAAGGAAAGTGATAAAGTGTTTCATGCGGGTACATTGTTTTGGTGAATAAGGTTCAAAAACAATGCAACATATTCACTTTTTAACAAAACTCCCAATTTAATTTTGCTTTCGCTGAATCATTGCCTCTGTTAAATTATTTCCCTACTCCACAAACACCACCTTCCTTCTTGAAACCTTTCCATCTACCTCCAACAGGATGAAATACGTACCTGGTGTTATGCCAAGTCGCTTGGCGTCTATTTTTTCCAAATACTTCCCGATGCCACGCCATTCACGATCGATCAGGCGCGCGCAAAGGTTGGCTTGCAGATCCATCAGAGAAAGACTCACCGTGGCCGACCGGTGCAATTTGAACGAAAAGCCGGTCACGTCATTGAACGGATTGGGATAGGGATTGTCGAGGTTGAAAAACGACTCACTTTCCAGCGGTTCTTGCACGGGCACCACGGCGTCGGGGTTAACCAGGGCAGTCCATACGGAAAGATCGCCCTCGTGCAGCCTGGCCCAAATCGGACGCACCAGGTTGTTGACGACCGACAAATTGGTATAATCGCCAAAAAACAGGGTTGAATTGGGTAAAAACGGCTGCTCGCTCACTTTGAAATTTTGGAAGGTGCCGCCGCCGTCTTTCGAAACCGCCATATAGACGTCGGTAAGGTTGCCGGTGTGATTTCGGCGGTCATAAAAAACAAACCACAGCCATCCCGTAGTTTGATCGATCGTCATCCAGGTAAAGAACTGGTGCCGGTTGCCGGAATCGTTGTTCACACGCAGGGGAGCGCTCCAGGTAGTGCCTCCGTCGGTGCTTTTGGCAAGCCAGATATCCGTATCGGTGGGGCCGTTGCGCTGGTCGGACCAATTGATGTAAATCGTGCCATGGTTGGGGCCGCCGCTGGTGTCGCAAGTAACCACTGGGAGGCCGTTTGCGCGGTAAATGCCGGGTACTTCATAATCCCAGCCGCCCGGTTGATCAGAAACGAAAATATCCTCGCTCAACCAGGTGTCGCCGCCATCGAGTGACCGGTCGAACCAAATTTTGTTGCGGTTCGACCACGCCACGTACACCTCTCCGTTCGGTCCGACGGCAGGCACAGCGCCTTCGGCCGTATAGTCGCTATCCACACAGTCGCCGGCCAGTTTGCTGATCCGTTTGGCAGCCGACCAGCTAGCGCCGCCGTTGGTACTTTTGGAAAACAGAATCACCGAGCTGTCGGAAGGCGACGACGTGCCGTAGTTGTCAAATTGCGTCCAGGTGACGTACAGCGCGTTGGTTTTCCAATCGGTGGCAATCCAGTGTTTGTCTTGCGCTTTGGCGCCGTTCAGGCCCATGTAGCTGCCATTCGACCAGGTGATGCCGCCGTTGTTGCTTTTTTGGGCAATGATCCGGTCGATCCAGTTGCCGGGGGCAGGCGGGTTGGACAAATGCAGGAACAGAAAGGATCCGGTGGTGTCTACGCTGATGACGGGGTCGCCCCAAATACCCCAGGAGCAGCTCACGGCCGACTCCTGCCAACTGGCGCCGCCGTCGGTGGAATAATACACATGATTCAGGTTTGCACCCGCCACCACTTGTTGCGGGTTTTTGGGGTTGATACAAATTGATGGCTCATTGGGTGAATCGCTGTTGCTGATCAGGATGTTGGTATGTTGAGCAAACAAATTGCTCAAAGCGAAAAACAGGAAGGAAAAAAGGCAGAGCTGTTGTTTCATGAATAGCTTGGTATGGCTGTGACACGTCAAAGGTAAAGCCTGTTTGTTGGGAGCCTACGGCTCATGCGCTGACCGCTATTCACCGACAATTTTTGGAAATTGTTTGACATTGCAACATCTTGGCTCGCTGATGCACCTTCGCTTAAAAATACCAACATGCGCTTGATCATTTTTCTGACCAGTATGGCCTTGGCGGCGCTCGCCAACGCCCAGTCCGATTCTACCTGGATGTATCGCGGAACGCGGTATGTGCTGGATGCCGGCATCCCCAGGGAATACCTGAAAAGTTTCGACAGCCTGCTCACTGCGACCAAGCGTTTTGATTACCTATCGGACGAATGCAACCTCGACAACACGATTTACCTACCTGAAAAAACGTTTGTGTTCGATTACTACTTTGAAAAGGGCGGCAGGCGATTTAAACTCAACACCAATGGGCGTCTGGTTTTGGCGACCGATACGGCTGCGCGGACGATCCGGCATATCGGTTATCAAATCGAACACGGGAATTGTATGGGTATGACCCAGGTGAAATACCAGTACCGGGTTAAAGAGGGCATCGATGATTTGTTTGAGGTGTCCGGCATAATTGAAAACAAGCTGGTTACCTGGCTGCACCCGCCGCGGAGTCTTTATTTTGGTAGCCTGGAAGTGTTGCCATTCCCGTATTACGACAACTTGGCGGCGCGAAACGGGCAGGCGTGGCATTGGGATCTGTTGATCGGCAACGAGAACTACCTGTCGTTTATTCCAGGGAATGTAGAAACCTTAAACAACCGATGCACCTACCGGGTTGTTGCGCAGGAAACCCGACCTGTGTTGTCCAAACTATTGCCTTGCGATGTGGTGGAAGGCGTCGCGCGGAATGAAGTCGGTGAGGCGCGTTTGAAGGCCTGGTACAACGAAACCTACGGTTTTGTACGCTGGGAAGGCGTGAACGTGGATGGCGGCGTTTGGTGGTTTGAGTTGGTGAGCGTGGAGAAGTAGGCATTAAACCAAAATCTCCTTCAACAATCTATTGATCATCAATAGATTGTTGAGGGGGATTTTTGATTGGATCTATTTAGGTTTACCCAAATGTTTTGACAGCCAGGAATAATGATGCTCCTCAATCCGGTGCTGCATAGCGAAAGCCCCTTACCCCCCGAAACTTCCGTACCCTATCCCGCCGATGATCAAAAACCGTCAGGTTTTCCTTTAGCCGCACCTGGTTGTTACTCCATTTTTTGATCCGAATTTGCCCGGTTATCCGGTTGTTTTCACCATCCCAATTCCACACCGAATAAACGCCGTAGGAAACTTGAATGAGGTTGGTATCTTTTTCTACGTCCAGGCGTTTTTTCATTTTGGCGGCAGCCGTATCTAATACCACGATGCTCAATTCATGAGAAAAGTAGGCATCGATCACGAGCGGTGGATCATAATAAACGTGGTGGTTAAGCGTAAACGGTTGGCCTTTTTTAATTTCACATGCTTCCTTGTAAAACCGGCGGTGGTGGTAAGTGAGCAGGTTGGTGTTGGAGCAGGAGGTAAGGAGGCACAGTAGGAAGATCGTATGCAAAAGGGGTGTTGGAAACATGGTGATATTTGTTCCTAAAAATGAATAATTTTATAAATAATATGGAACAAAACAACTTCAACTAATTCAAGAGGTATTGTTGCACCTGAATTAAGACCCAAATAATGTATCGAGCGCGGCCTCATACCGCACTCGATGCTCAAATTCCGTTGCTAAGATTTTTTATTACAACTTCCCCTTCACCGCAGCCACTGCATCCGCCAAACCGCTTGCATCCGTACCGCCGGCCGTTGCAAAGCCGGGCTGACCGCCGCCGCCGCCTTTGAGGTATTGTTGAGCCAGCTCGCGCACCATCGTTCCGGCATTCAACCCTTTGTCTTTGACCAGGTTGTCGCTGATCTTGATGGTTAACGATGGTTTGCCGTCGGCCGACACCGCGCCGAAAGCAATCACCGCATTGCCGAGTTCGCGTTCGAGTTCGGCAGCCAGGGTTTTTACGGCGTTGGCGTCGTTGATAGGCAACACCTGCCCGAGGAATTGGACGCCGTTCACCTGTTCTATTTTGGTGCGCAGGCCGTCGCGCAGGCCGTTGGCTTGCTCCTGCAACAGGCGCTCGATCATCTTCTGCTGGCGTTTGTTTTCGTCCTGCAAGTCGGATACGGCTTTGTTCGGATCGCGCGGGTTTTTGAACGCATCGTCGTAGATCGACAGGCGTTCGAGTTGTTTTTCCACCCACTTTTCTGCACCGTCGGCGGTGGCAGCCTCGATGCGGCGCACGCCTGCAGCTACGGCCGTTTCGGCGGTTATTTTAAAGTAGCCGATCTGACCGGTGTATTTCACGTGGCATCCGCCGCAGAGTTCGCGGGAATAGGTTGGGTCGAAGGTGATCATGCGCACGGTTTCACCATATTTTTCGCCGAAGAGCATCATTGCGCCGGCTTTTTTCGCCTCTTCAATCGGCAACTGCCGGGCTTCCAATAAGGCGATATTTTCCCGGATCTTTTTATTCACGATCGTTTCGATGCGCGCGATTTCTTCGTCGGTCACTTTTTGGAAATGCTGGAAGTCGAAACGCAGGGTTTCGTCGTCGAGGTATGAGCCTTTTTGTTGCACGTGGGTGCCCAATACCTGCCGAAGCGCAGCATGCAGGAGGTGCGTAGCGGAGTGGTTGCTTTCCGTCAGGCGGCGTTTGCGCTCGTCGACGTAACAGCCTACCGACGCTGCGTCGATATTTTCAGGCAGCTTTTCCAGGATATGGATCACCAGGTTATTTTCTTTTTTGGTGTCGAGTACGCGCACGCGCTCGTCGCCAAAGGCTACATATCCTTTGTCGCCCACCTGGCCACCGCCTTCCGGATAGAACGGCGTGCGGTTGAGTACCACCTGATATTGCTCCTGGTCTTTGATCTTGACCGTCCGGTATTTGGTTACGTAACTGTTTTCCGTTTCAAGGTTGTCATAACCCACGAATTCCACGTCGGCTTCGTCGCGCAGCACCATCCAGTCGCCCACCTGTTTGGCGGCGTCTTTGCGCGAGCGGGCTTTTTGCTCGGCGAGCGCGGTGGTGAATCCGTCTTCATCCACCGTCAGGCCTTTTTCGCGCGCGAGCAGGCGGGTGAGGTCGATGGGGAAACCGTAGGTATCGAGCAGTTCGAATGCCGGGGCGCCGGCCACGGTATTGTTTTTGATTTCGAGTTGATCAAAGCGTTTCAATCCCGATTCCAGGGTGCGGAGGAACGATTTTTCTTCTTCCAGCAACACGCGCACGATGA
>JAEUUR010000371.1 GCA_016787465.1 Saprospiraceae bacterium
TCGAAATCTTTGGCATCTTCGGGGTCGATGGTGAACGTGAGAACATCTCGGAAATCATAACGACGTTCAATTTCCTGAGCCGGTATGGTATCGGGAATATTCGCTGCTTCGGCTTCAGCTTCTTCGGAATGTTGCAGCGGAAAACCGTAGTTGATGAGGATTTTTTTCATTTCAAAATCGCTCCCCCCTACTTTTCCAAGCACCTGTGATACTTTGCCAATGGGTACGCGCCCTTTGCCTTCCTGCCAATCCGTGACGGCTACCACTACTTTATCTCCGTCTTTAGCCTCAGCGCATGCTTCGAGCGGCACATAGATATCGGTGGGTACATTGGGGTTGTCGGGCAGGAACATGGCGTACTTCCGACTAAATCGGAGGGTGCCCATGAAAATTTCGTTGGCGCGTTTAAGCACCTGAAGTATTTCACCTTCGGGTTTGCGCTGTGGCCGGCCCCTGCTTGGGCGAGGCGGTTGCGAAAACAAAAGCACCTGCACGGTATCGCCGTTCAATGCGCCGTTGATGTACTTTGGAGGCACATAGACGTCGGTGTCCATTTGATCGGTGATGATATAGGCAGCTCCGGTTCGGGTCATATCTACCCGGCCTTCGATGGTTTTCCTGCTTTTAGATGCACTGGATCTGGCCGGTTCGTGAAGCCGGCGCTGAGGCGCATCGGTTTTCTCTTTGATTGCCGGCCGGTTGGGGTTTTCATCAGCTTCGGTTTCATCGAACGCTGAAATAAGTTTGTGCAGCGAGATGCCGTAGCGGTTGAGTGTTTGCTCTTCCACGGAACCGACCTGAACCAATTGCCGGAGGGCGTGTTCTGCGGAGTCTTTACTGTTACTTACGCGGAGTTCGTCGACGATTTGCGAGGGAGAGAACTGCTTTTTGGGGCGCTGAAGCAGGAATTTTAGAATTTCGATTTGTAATTGTTGGGCGGTCAGCTTTTTGCCGCCGGATTTCTTTTTTTTGGACATGTTAAAAGTTAAAAGGATTAAAGTATGTCATTCCCTTTCCTGGGAATTGCTCCATACTGGTACGTTTTTCAACGCAAATTAATGGTTTTTCAGTGAACTGAGCTATAAAACAATGAAAGGCAGGAAAAAGTTCCAGTGTGGTGGATTGGTGGTGGGGTTTTGGTTTCTTTTTTGTGGGTTGCAAAATGCTTGATGTTGTTTTTTGTTTGATTTATTATTTCATGATTAGCGGCGCTAAAGCGCCTGTAACCGACGGGCTAAAGCCCATGCTACCTGAATTTTAAGAGGCCACCTCCCATGGAATGGTGAGATGGCCTCCAATCAATCGAAATAATCGAATCAATCGATCCAATCGAATCAATCCTTACGCTCTTGGTTCTTTCGCCAGGTTCTTTTTCAATTTGCCGCCGCCGGCGTCGCGCCAGATTGCTTTTTTCGGCTTTTTGGCGGCTTTGGTTTTTTCAGCCAACTCTACGGCGTTGGTAGCGCTGATGGTACCGCCTGTTACGCAGAGTTCAGTGAATTTCACTTTGTCGGTAGAGCCTGGTTTGGTTACTTCGCCGTCTTGTTTGACCACTGATTTTTCCATGATTTTTTTCACTTGCATGGCGCTCAGTTCAGGGTAGTATGAGCGGATGATTGCTGCTACGCCTGCTGCGGCCGGGCTTGCCATGGAAGTGCCGCTGGCATTGCCGTATTTTCCATCGGGGACGGTGGAATAGAGCTGTACACCAGGGGAGAACAGGTCAACATTTTTTTTGCCGTAGTTACTGAAGCCCGCCACCCGTTTTTCATTGGTACGGTAGTGCAATGCGCCAATTTCCATCCAGGTTGGAACGTTTTTTTCTTTTTTGAAAAGGCCTTTTTTAACGGCTTTTTCGTAGTTGTCGTTCGGGAAGTTGCCGGTTTCATCGTTGTTTTGAGCACTATTGCCGGCGGCATGCACCAACAGCACATCGTGTTCGGCAGCGTAACGCATGGCTGCGTCGACGTATTCTTTTTGCGGGCTGTAGCCTTTACCAAACGACATGTTGATGATACTGGCGCCATTATCCACCGCGTAATAGATCGCGTTTGCCACGTCTTTGTCGCGCTCGTCGCCATCAGGCACGCAACGCACAGTCATGATTTTTACGTTATCGGCTACACCGCGGATACCGACGTTGTTGTTGCGGTTAGCGGCGATGATACCTGCCACGTGCGTGCCGTGGAAAGCATCTGGGCCTTCGTAATCGTTGTTACCGTAGAAGCGGTTGGTGGTATCGTATGGGTCGTCGCCAACAATGTCGCGCGGGTTGTAATCCGGGTTGAGCATGTACTTCAACGCGCCACCTTCACTCACTTCTTTTTTTGCCTCTTCAATGTCTTTGCGTGAAGTGATGCCCTGTGCAGCCATTCTTTTCAGCAATTCTACTGCGGCAGTCAGTTCTGCATTGCCTTCAGTTTTGATGCTATTCACTTCATCGGGTGTTACTTCTTTTTTGCCGAGCGCTTTTTCAACTTGTGCGAAAGCGTCTTCCACCTTTTTGATGCCTTTGAGGTTGGCTTCAATGTCTTTTTCTGCATCTGCGCGTTGTGTTTCAAAATCTTCTTTCACTTTCAGGTAGTAGTCGTACTCCTTTTTGTTTTCAGCAGAAAGTTTCTTCGGATCGGTGTCTTTGAAACGTTTGCTCAGGCGTGTGTATTCACGGGTGAGTTCCAGGGATTCGTGGAGGATGTTTTTACCGTCTTTTCCGCCCAGGAAGTTCCAGCCGTGGATATCATCGATATAGCCGTTGTTATCATCGTCTTTTCCGTTGCCTGGAATTTCGTTCGGGTTGGTCCAGATAACGTCTTTGAGGTCTTCGTGGTCGATTTCAACACCGGAGTCAAGTACGGCAACGATGACTGTTTCGCCTTTTTTGCCTTTTTCTTTCAGGCGTTTGAGCGCCTCATCACCTCCGGTTCCGTTTACATTGTCTTTGGCTGGATCAAGTGTAAACCAGCTTTCCGGCGCTTTGGTTTGAGCCGAAAGGGCAAGCACAGGCAAGCAAAACGCCGCGATGGCGACTAATTTTTTTAAATTCATATCAGATTTAAAATTTTAATGGAACAACTTGAATAATATGAGGGAGCGTTTGAAAAGCGCAGCCTCAAAATTTCAGGCTGCAAAAGTAAGGTTTTTAACCCGGCATGCTCGATGAATAGACAAATAGACCGGAATTGTCCGCATCTGACAGGAAAAAAGCGGTGTGCGTGATCACGGTACAATCAATATTGACTGTCATTTTGCACTACTTTTCCCGCTTGTTCAAAAAAACGAACTTCCATATCCTGTCCGTCGAACACCGCGTAAGAATTATGCCACATCCATTCGCCGAGGTTGATATAGCGGCTTTTGCCGTTGGGTAGTTTCCAGTCGATGGGCAGATGGCGGTGTCCGAACACAAAATAATCAGGCTCGATGCCCTGGCTGATTTTGCGCAGGCAATATTGCAAAAGCCATTCTTTTTCTTCTCCCAACCAGCTGCGTTCTTCGGGCGGCATGGCTTCCCGGCTTTTTTGAGAAAAAAATCCGGCCAAACGTGTGCCGAAATCGGGGTGAAACCAGCTGTACAGCCACTGGCTGAATGGGTGGGTAAATACTTTTTTCATTCGTTTGTAACCCACATCGTTCGGCCCCAGCCCGTCGCCGTGTCCGATAAAAAATGATTTGCCCTGTATGGAAATCTGAATAGGTTTTCGGTGGACAGGGATGCCGAATTCCGCTTCGAAGTAGCCGAACATCCAAAGGTCGTGGTTGCCGGTGAACACCTCAATCCGGATACCGCGGTCGCGCAGTTCGGCAATTTTCCCCAACAACCTGACAAACCCTTTGGGTACGACTGTTTTGTACTCGAACCAAAATTCAAATAAATCGCCAACCAGGTAGATCGCTGCGGCGTCGGTTGAAACCATATCGAGCCAACGCACGATTTGATGCTCGCGTTCACGGCTGCTCACGCGCGCATGTGCGCCGAGGTGGAAATCGGAGGCGAAATAGACGCGGGCGGCAGCAGAGGCCTGTACATGCGAAGAAGTGGATTCCACGATCAATTTTTCAGATGAGTTTGGTCATCCGGTGCAAAGTTATCCAGCTTGTGCCACTACATTTGCAAAATCTGCAAACTCAAAACCGAACAAGCAATGATCGTTGTCACCGGAGCAGCCGGATTTATCGGCTCATGTATGGTAAAAAGATTAAACGAAGCGGGTTACACGGATCTGCTGCTCGTGGATGATTTTCTTCGGCCCGATAAAAAGCGCAACCTGGAAGGCAAACAATACAGGGGTTCGGTGCATCGCATTCAATTCGTGCGATGGCTCGAACGCAACCACCTCGATGTGGAAGCCATCATCCACTTGGGCGCGCGCACCGATACCACCGAAACCAGGGTTGAAATTTTTGACGAACTCAACCTGGAATACTCCCGCGCGCTGTGGATGCTGTGTTCGGGATTCAACATCCCGCTTTATTACGCCAGCAGCGCCGCTACCTACGGCCTGGGTGAAGCCGGATTTTCTGACGATCATACGCTGATCCCGATCCTCAAACCGCTCAATCCTTACGGACAAAGCAAACAGGATTTCGACTTGTGGGTACTTCAAATGGTGGGAGAAAAAGGATTTGACGCCGGGCAGCCGCCCGCATGGGCCGGGTTCAAATTTTTTAACGTCTACGGCCCCAATGAATACCATAAAGGCCGAATGGCGTCGGTCATTTTGCACACCGCTCGTAAAATCAAAGCCACCGGCGCCATGCAATTGTTCCGTTCACACCGCCCCGATTTTGCCGACGGCGAACAAAGCCGCGACTTCATCTATGTGAAAGATGTTACGGACGTATTGCTGCATTTCCTGGAAAACAAAACGCCCAACGGAATTTATAACCTCGGCACGGGCAAAGCGCGCTCTTTTTACGATCTGGCCAAAGGCACTTTTCATGCGCTCGGACTGGAGCCGAACATTTCTTTCATCGATACTCCAGCGGATATTCGCGATACCTACCAGTATTTTACCCAAGCAGAAATGGACAAACTCCGCGCTGCCGGTTTCCAAGAGCCGTTTTATGGCCTGGAAGAAGGCATTGAGGATTATGTGCAACGGTATTTGGATAAGGAGGAAGCGATTTATTGATTGGTTCGATTGGTTCGATTGGTTCGATTGAGTATGTGGACAGAATTAAATTAGAGAAACTGTAGTCAGGCAAAATGAAGTGCAGATACCTCCCTACGGTCGGTATGACTGCTCGCAAAAAAGAAGCAATTGATCATCAGTTTTCTCCTGTGTTGCAATCCAAGCAAATGACGAGATTTTTGCAATATTTTTCGTGTTATTCTTAGGCAACCAGATCAGAGACACACTCCGATATTTTTTTGAAAGGGGGCGGGTATG
>JAEUUR010000372.1 GCA_016787465.1 Saprospiraceae bacterium
GGTAATCGCGCAGATCGTCCATCAACAACTCGTACGCCGGAAAATATTGAACGGCAGGGTACTCGTCACAAAGCGCTTCGCAAGCCAGCACAAGGATAGCCTTGCTGCGCTGGTTTTCGATCATGCCGCTTCGGAGGTGCCGCACCGGACTCACGCTCAGCACTACCTTCATGTCCGGGTTTTGAGCCTTTAAATTTTCGATACACAGGCTCAAATTTTCTACGACTTCATTCACCGAAAGGCGGCGCTGGCCAAACAAATTTGCCGGCATTTTGTGGTTGTTGGCAACCACCTTGCCCGTTTCTAACAAATAATGCACGTCGGCCGTGCCCAGTGTAAGCAACACCGCATCGGTATTTTTTACATGCTCCACGGCGGAAACATAGGCCTCATTGATGCCCTCTAGCGCGACTTTTCGGTCGGGTTTAGCGAAGTGGCCGTGATGGTCCCAGCTGCGCCAGAGGCCCTGGTTTTCGAACAGGTCTTCCTTTGTAAACAATTGATCTTCAAGTAATAAGCGATCAATACTCTGGGCAATGGAATGCGGGTTGAACACAATGCCAAAGGGATTGATGAGTGCTTTGAACTTCCGATCGAGCAATCGCTGACCGATATGTTCGGTGAAACATGAACCGACCAGCAGGAGTTGGTTGCGGTGGCTCAATTCAAAGGATGCGCGCGCGGGCGGCAGAACGGTTCGAAAGGTATCGGCCTTCATACTGTTATTATTCGCTGCAAACTTGCTACTTTTGACGCTCATTTTCGCCATGAGCATCTTAGAACGCATATTCAATTTTAAAGGAAGTAAAAACGACCAGCAACCGAATATACCATTCGGACGCTTTTCCGATGCCTATAAAACAGATGCGCAACAAGCTGCGTTCGATCGCGCACTCGAATATTTTGATAAAGGCGACACCCTCGGCTCGTACCGCGAATTCTTCAATTACATCCGCGACGAAAACAACAGCGCTCATTTATCGACGCGAGAAGAAAACAACGCCATCCATTTTGAATTCTGGCAGGGGTCGCGACTGGTGCGTGGCGTAGCCGGTCCGGAATACGTAAAAGCGGAAAGCAAGGTGGCACGTGCCGGCGATCTCAACGTTGGTTTTTTGCGCCGCCTCATGGAGGTGAATTTTAATTTGAAATTCAGTCGGTTTGCGCTCGATCCCGACAACAACCTTTGTATTCTTTTTGATACGGATGCTGTTGACGCATCGCCATTGAAATTGCTGCATGCCTTGCGTGAACTATCGATTCAGGCCGATAAGCAGGACGATTTGTTGCTGGATGAATTCAAAACCCTGGAGCCGGCTGAGGAGCGCACATACGGCGATATTCCGGAGGAAGAAAAAGAAGTGAAATACAGGTACATCAGGAAAGAAATCGAAGCTGCGTTTGCTGTGCTCGATGCAGGAAAACCTGACCCAAACCAGTTTCCTGGCACCTTTGCTTATTTGATGCTGGCCCTGGCGTTTAAACTCGACTACCTGGTGCGCCCGGAGGGTTTTATGATGGATGTGCTGGAGCGGATTCACGGCATTTATTTTGCCAAAAATCAGCTCACGCCCCAGGTGAAAGTGCAGCAAATCCGGAAGGAATTTCAAAAACTTCTGGACCGACCGAAAGAAGAGCTGTTTGTTGAAATGTATCGAACCAGGAGCACGTTTGGCGTCAACCCGCCGGTTACGCACGGAAGCCTGGCAACTTTTATCGAAGGCGAGCTGGCCAATATGGAATGGCCGATCCAGCAAGGTTTTGAAAAGCTGGCGCTGGCCGTGCCGCAGTACATCGTCGGGTTTACCTTGTTCCACCAGGCGCCGCCCAAGCCGGATCGCGACCTGATGCATTTGTTTGTTCAGATTATGGAAGCGGACTTTTTCAGGGAACTAGGCTTTTACAACAACCTGAAAGATGCTTCCGGCAAGCTGAATAAAATGGCTATTACCAAGGAAATTGCGCGCATTACACAACATCACAAACTCCAGTATCCTAAATTCAGGATCAATACCGATAAATTGGACTTCGCCTCGCAAGTACTTTTTACCAAAAGTTATTTACAAGCGGTGAAAGGCGCCGACCTGACCCGGGCCGACTGATATCACAACGACAGCCAGATGAGCGATTTTGTTGAAACATACCGGAGCGTTATTGTACAAATTGCCACGCCTTACAGCACTGGAACGGGCTTTTATTTGCGCGATCGAAACGTGATCGTTACCAACCACCACGTAGTGGAGGGCAATCGAAAGGTCGTGATCGAAGGCGCAAAATTCAAAAAGCAACCCGCCGAGGTTCGGTTCATCGATCAGAAGTACGACCTGGCTTTTTTGGCCGGCCCGAACGAAAACAATGATTTACCATCGGTACGCCTGGGTGTTGAAACAGCCCTTCGCGAACGCGATCTGGTAACCGCCATCGGGCACCCGTTCGGATTGAAGTTTTCGCTCAAAAGTGGCATCGTTTCCAACACAGCTGAAGTGATGAACGGCATTCCGTACCTTCATATCGATGCGGCGCTGAATCCCGGAAACAGCGGTGGGCCGCTTGTGAATGAAGCCGGCGAAGTAGTTGGCGTCAATACGTTTGTGATGCGCGATGGCGACAATACGGGGTTTTCATTGCCTGTCCGGTTTTTGCATGAATCGTTGACCGGTTATGAAAATTCAGGCGGTTCATTGTCGGCACGTTGCACAGCTTGTTTGAATGTTGTAACCGGCGATCAGGTAGAAAACAAACGTTGCGCGCATTGCGGCAACCGGATCGAACTGCCTCATTTGGTGGATGAATATATGCCTTCAGGTGTTGCCAAAAGTGTGGAAAGCTTGATTGAAAGCATCGGGCATGATGTGTTTCTGAGTCGATGCGGCCGGAACGCCTGGGAGATCAAACAAGGCAGCGCTACCATTGTGGTGAGCTACCATGATAAGTCGGGATTGATTTCTGCCGACACCATTTTGTGCGAGTTGCCAAAGGAGAACATCAAACCTCTGTATGAATACCTGTTGCGTGAGAATTACACCAACGAAGCGCTCACCTTGAGTTTGAAGGATCAGGACATTGTACTTTCCTTGCTGATTTTCGACCGTTATTTGAATGAATCCACGGGCAAGGTAATGTTGAGCCGGCTTTTTGAAAAAGCCGACTACTACGACAATTTGCTGGTAGAGCAATTCGGCGCCATTTGGAAAGCTGAATAACCCTGCTTAACGACCCGTTTATTCCACCTCCACAGCCACCGGCGCTACCTGTTCTTCTTCTTCCGGGGTATCGATGATATCCAGTTCTACCCGCAGGTTTTCAATGATAAAATCTTGCCGTTCAGGGGTGTTTTTTCCCATGTAATAATCAAGCACGTGGTCGAGGTTGGTATCTTCCGGTAGAATGACCGGATCGAGACGGATTTCATCGCCGATGAACGCACCGAATTCACTGGGAGAAATTTCACCTAGCCCTTTAAATCGGGTAATTTCCGGTTTCCCGCGTAATTTTTTCACCGCGGCTTGTTTTTCCTGTTCAGAGTAGCAATAAAAGGTTTGTTGTTTGTCGCGCACGCGGAAGAGTGGCGTTTGCAGGATGTACAAGTGTCCGTTTCTGACCAGGTCGGGAAAGAATTGAAGGAAAAACGTGAGCATCAGCAAGCGGATGTGCATTCCATCGACGTCGGCGTCGGTAGCGATTACCACGCGGTTGTATCGAAGGTCTTCCAGCGATTCTTCGATATTCAATGCGTGTTGCAGCAGGTTGAACTCTTCGTTTTGGTACACGATTTTTTTGGTCAATCCGTAGCAGTTGAGGGGCTTACCGCGCAGGGAAAATACTGCCTGGGTGTCGGTATTCCGGGCTTTGGTAATGGAGCCGCTGGCCGAATCGCCCTCGGTGATAAAAAGCGTGGTACCAAGTTTATCTTCTTCTGCGCCTTTTTCGTTGAGGTGATAGCGGCAGTCGCGTAGTTTTTTGTTGTGAACGGCTGCAGCTTTGGCGCGTTGGTTGGCGGTTTTTTTGATGTCCGCCATGTCTTTCCGTTCCCGTTCGCTTTGCTGGATACGTGCCTGCATTGCTTTGGCTGTTTCCGGGTTGCGGTGCAGGAAGTCGTCGAGCGCTTTACTCAGAAAATCCGACATAAAAGTTCGGATGGCTTGCCCATCCGGAGTCATTCTTTCCGAGCCCAGGCGGGTTTTTGTTTGGCTTTCGAACACGGGTTCTTCCACGCGTACGCTGACGGCTGCGATGATGCTCTCCCGGATATCTTTGGCGTCGTATTCCTTTTTGAAGTGGGTGCGTACTACTTTAACCAACGCTTCACGGAAGGCATTGAGGTGGGTGCCACCCTGGGTGGTGTTTTGACCGTTTACGAATGAATAATTTTGTTCGCCGTAGTGATTGCCGTGGGTCATCGCGATTTCCACATCTTCACCGCGCAAGTGAATGATGGGATACCGAATGGCTTCGGTGCCGGTTTTTTTCTCCAGCAGGTCGAGCAAGCCGTTTTTGGAAACGAACGTTTTACCGTTGAAGTTGATCCGCAAGCCGGCATTGAGATAGGCGTAATTCCAGAGTTGTTGTTCGACGTATTCCGGGAGCCAGCGGAAATTTCTGAACAGGCCGTTGTCGGGTTTGAAGGTTACCAGCGTACCGTTTTCTTCTTTGGTGGGCTCGAGTTTGCTTTCCTTTTTGAGATTTCCGAAATTGAATTCGGCGGTTTTGGATTGGCCTTCACGGAATGCGGTTACTTTAAAATACTCCGACAGTGCATTTACCGCTTTAGTACCTACGCCGTTGAGGCCCACCGATTTTTTGAAGGCTTTGCTGTCGTATTTAGCGCCGGTATTGATTTTTGAAACCACATCCACCACTTTTCCGAGTGGAATACCGCGCCCAAAGTCACGCACGGTTACACCTGTTTCATTCAGTACAATATCGATGGTTCTGCCATAGCCCATGGCAAATTCATCGATGCAGTTGTCGAGTACTTCTTTCAGCAGCACATAAATGCCATCGTCGGGCGAAGTGCCGTCGCCCAATTTTCCTATGTACATACCTGGGCGCAAGCGGATGTGCTCGCGCCAATCAAGGGTTTTGACCTCGTCTTCCGTGTATTTTATTTCAGTCATGGGTGCCTGCTGAATCGTGGTTTTTTTTTCGACCCGGTCGGCTTTGGCGCCTGATTTGCCCGGTGGTTTTGAATGTTTGTGATTTGCGCCCAAAGTAAGGTAGTTTTATGCGAATGAAGAAATATTCACGGCATTGATCACCATGTAGGCGCAAATATAAAACAAAATATTTTAAAAATAAAACAAAATGTGTTTTTGTTTAGGCCAGAAAAACGGCCATTTGTTCCTGATCGCGAATTTGCACGTCGATATCGTCGCGCAGGGTAGTAGCCAGCGAAAGCCCTACGTAATCAGCTTTAATCGGAAAGGATTTGTGTTTGCGGTCGACCAGCACGGCTACTTCCACTTTTTTGGGAATCACTTTTAACAGTGGTTGAACGGCATAAAAAATGGTTCGACCGGTATTGGCTACGTCATCAACGATGATGATCGGTTTTCCGCGCAAGTGTTCGGCGGCAAGTTCTACGTATGGTTCGTACTCAACCGGGTTGGCGGGATTCAGCCGGATGCGGGTAAGGGTGAGCGTCATGTTTTTTGGGGCAAATCCTTTCAATTCGGACATGAGCAATTGTGCAAACCCCAATCCGTTGTTGTTCAACCCGGCAAGAATCACCTCTTCTTCTCCGTAATTTCGCTCCAGAATTTCAATGGCAATCCGTTTAATTTTTTGCCGAATTTGCCGGTCGTTGAGTATTTGCATTTTGGTGTTTTTAAACCCGATTCAAATGCAAATGTAAAAAGCATCGTTGATATTATTCGATTGTTCCGATTGTTCCGAATGATTCGATTGGGAACAGTTCGAATCATTCGAACAATGTGGCTTGAATCGCGGATTTGGGAGATTATTGGATTTAGCAGAGTTTGAATTAATTGATCCAAGTATGTGGACAGAATTAAATTAGAAAAACTGTATTCAGGCAAAATGAGGTGCAGATACCTCCCTACGGTCGGTATGACTGCTCGCAAAAAGAAGCAATTGATCATCAGTTTTCTCCTGTGTTGCAATCCAAGCAAATGACGAGATTTTTGCAATATTTTTCGTGTTATTCTTAGGCAACCAGATCAGAGACACACTCCGATATTTTTTTGAAAGGGGGCGGGTATG
>JAEUUR010000395.1 GCA_016787465.1 Saprospiraceae bacterium
GTGTGGGAAAAAGGCGGCACGCCTTCCTTCTCGCTCAAGGTGCGCGCGCGTGCAGCGGGCAATCTGCGCCACATGGTTTCGATTGGCAGCCGCATCACCAAAGCCGAAGCATATCCGCTGGGAAGCGCACAAGTGATTGCATTGCCGGTCATACGCAACCAGCAGGCCGGCGTTTTTGAGTTGTTCCAAAATCAACCCAACCCGTTCTCCGGCAGCACGGAAATTCGTTTCAACTTGCCCGAAGCAAGTGAAGCAACGCTGGAAGTGACCGATATGAGCGGAAGGGTGATTTATACGCAAACAGGCTATTACCCGCGGGGAATCAATGTGTTGGAACTGGGAAAAGACGCGCTGGAAGCGCATGGCATGTTGTACTACCGATTGCAAACGCCCGCATACAGTGCGCAGCGGAAGATGTTGCGGTTGTAATCAGGAGGTAAGCGTCAGCGCCAGCCAATAAAACGGAATGGCAAACATGAAAGCGTCGAAACGGTCGAGCAAACCGCCGTGGCCGGGTAGCAAATTGCCCGAATCCTTGATGCCCAGGCTCCGTTTGAACATGCTTTCCACCAGGTCGCCCAGGGTGCCAAAAACTACAGCCACGAAGGCCAGCGCCAGCCATTGGGGCGTGGTATACTCGTCGAGTACCTGCGCGAAGCCCCAGGCAGCCAGCATGGCCATCACACCGCCGCCGATAAAGCCTTCCCAGGTTTTTTTGGGCGACACGCGTTCAAAAAGTTTGTGTTTCCCCAACCGGGAGCCGAGGATATAAGCAAATGAATCGTTGGTCCAAACCAGGAGCAGCAACCCGAAAACACGCCAGGGTTCGTATCCGCCCGTGAAGAAAAAAACGCCTTCGTTCTGCGATAAAAATGTCAGCAGCGTGAACGGAAGGGTGATGTAACACATGCCCAACAAATAATACCCGACATACACGAACGGTTTTTCCGGATTCAGGAATAGTTCGAGCAGCATAAAAACGGCGGCGCTAAAAAAGATCAGGGCGATGCCGGCAAGCATGAGTGCGCCGTGGCTGGTAATGTTAAGGGCTATTCCGCCGATGAGCAGGTAAGGGGCAAGTCCGAAGGCTGAGCCTGCAATGCGCCGGAGCAACAGATGCTTTTCTGTGGCAAACAAGAGTCCGTACAATTCCCACAGGCTTCCGGCCGTGATGAGCGCAAATAGCGCAAAAAAGGTATGTTTTCCGCCAAAAACGCCGCCCAACATAGCAGCAGCAAAAATGACGGCGGTAATGGTTCGTTGCAGCATGTGTCGCTGAGTTTCAGTTTAATCACCTTTCACCCTTTCCCACAATTCGCCGAAAGAGTGTTTGTTTTCATCCAGGTGTTCCTGGTTTCTGTTGTCAGGTTTGATATCCCAGGCCCCTTTTTCGTTTTTAAAAAGCAGGATGGGAAAAACATAGTTTTTGCCGCGCAGCGAATCGCCCATTAAGCCGAAACGCAGGTCGTTCACCTGCAAGGTATCGCCGCGGTGCGGAATCACATTGAAATAGCCATCGGAAAACCAGCGTAAGAATTTCAACGCGCGGTCGTTTTCAGGAATGTGATTCAAGAGGTGGTGGTTTTTGGGGATGATAGAAATCCGGTTCACCTTGGGCACGCGGTCGTTAAACCCGTATTGGCCGAAATAATAAGCGGTATCGCCTTCCGCCGTGCCGGACCAAACGATGTTGTTAAAAATCGTCGGGTTGGTATAAAGTCGGCTGCAGGTGATTTGTTTTTCGGCTAATGATTCCTTGAAAATACGCACGCCCGTTTGTTTGTGCAATAAGTTGTACAACAGCAGTTAGCCGCAAAACCACCCCAGGAGTGCGTAGTTGGTCCAGTTTCGCCGGCGGGTATCGCGCCGGAACCGCGAGGCAATGATCAAACAAATCAAAAACGGAATAGTCGCAATCGGATCTACCACCGAAACGGTGCACCATTGCACCCGT
>JAEUUR010000396.1 GCA_016787465.1 Saprospiraceae bacterium
GGTAAATATCATCGGCGATTCTAACCTGCCCAGCACCACACCAAAGGATGCAAGCGTAATGTTCGGCAAAAACGTCCTGAATTTCCTGAAATTGATGCTGATTAAAGGTGAGCTTCAGCTCAACTTTGAAGACGATATTGTTTTGGCTACCTGCATCGCACATGAAGGACAGGTGCGCAGCGAGCGGTTAAAATCCGTTATGGGCAACTAACAAAAAATTGTTTCACACACCAGATAAAACTCAAACCCATGGCAGAGTTTTTTATTGAAAATCAAGATCTTATTTACATTGTAGTACTCTCGATCCTGTTGGGCGTCGAGGTAATTTCCAATGTGCCTGCTATTTTGCACACGCCATTAATGTCGGGCGCAAATGCCATTCATGGCGTTGTTATTATCGGCGCAATTATCGTAATGGGCCATGCGCGCAGCGATGATTATTTGGCGCTTGTACTTGGCTTTTTGGCCGTACTCTTAGGCACCCTGAATGTTGTAGGGGGCTTTGTGGTAACCAACCGGATGTTGGAAATGTTTAAAAAGAAAAAATGAGTGTGCATACCTGTTTAAGGCGGATGCCTTCAGTGTTGTTTTCAGTCATTCAAATTTGCCATTAACCTTCTCATGACATCAAATTTATTACTTCAGTTATCTTACCTGATCGGTTCGATTACTTTTATAGTTGGGTTAAAACAACTTAGCAGCCCTGATTCAGCCCGAAAAGGCAACCTGGTCGCTGCATTCGGAATGGGCCTTGCAATCCTGGGTACCATCCTATTTCACACCCACGATGGCGCTCCAATCGGAAACATACCATGGATTCTTGCAGCAATGGCTTTAGGCACGGTAGTAGGCTGGCTTATGGCGATGAAAGTTAAGATGACCGCCATGCCGCAGATGGTTTCCTTTTTTAATGGAATGGGCGGCGCTTGCGCAGCAATCATTTCTATTGTCGAATTCCACAGTCACCCGCATGGAACACCCGGTTATTTGCTGGTTGTATTTCTCGGGTTGATTATCGGTACAGTTTCTTTTAGCGGAAGTATCATCGCTTATGGAAAACTGGATGAAAAAATCAAGGATATCACCGGCAAACTCCTTACTTACATTAACTTATTGCTACTGGTATTAATCCTCGCAGCGCTGACAGCGGCAGTAATTGCACCAGAAATCATGGGTGAATCTGCAATTTGGGTTCTCTTGGCGCTTTCTGCTTTGTACGGTGTATTGTTTGTCATGCCTATTGGCGGTGCTGATATGCCGGTAGTAATTTCATTACTCAACTCATTCACGGGTATGGCAGCTGCCTTTGGCGGTTTTTTATACGACAATCCGGTGATGCTCACAGGTGGTATCTTGGTTGGTTCTGCAGGTACGATTCTGACCATCCTGATGTGCACGGCCATGAACCGTTCATTGCTCAATGTGATTATCGGTTCCTTTGGCGGCGGTGGAAGCGCGGCTGGCTCCGGCGTTAAAGGCGATCAGGTGGTTAAAGAAATCAACCTCACCGATACGGCTATCCTTTGTGCGTATGCCGGCAAGGTGACCATAGTGCCAGGTTATGGGTTGGCCGTAGCGCAAGCTCAGCATATTTGCCATGAACTCGAGAAAAAGCTGGAAGACAAAGGCGTTGAAGTGAATTTTGCTATTCACCCTGTTGCCGGCCGGATGCCAGGGCATATGAACGTGTTGCTTGCTGAAGCAGACGTACCTTACCCTAAATTAATTGAAATGGAGGATATTAACCCACAGATGAACAGCACGGATGTCGTGATCGTTGTCGGCGCCAACGACGTGGTAAACCCTGCAGCTGAAAACGACCCAAGCAGCCCGATTTATGGTATGCCTGTGTTAAAAGTTTGGGAAGCTAAAAACGTTATTGTCCTCAAACGAAGCATGCGCGCAGGATATGCCGGCATTGAAAACGAACTGTTCTTTCACCCTAAAACCAAGATGCTATTTGGCGATGCGAAAGAAATGTTGGGCAAATTGGTGGGAGAATTGAAAGATTTGTGATTAAACGCTCATCATAGTACGCAAAAAGGAGCCACCCCAAACAAGGATGGCTCCTTTTTTATGATTGGTCGAACCCTCTAAAAGCACCAGCCGCTTTGCTTCAAAACTGCATCGGCAACCAGCCTGCGTTTTTCTTTCACATTGACGGGCGGGTATTTCAGGAATCGTTTCAAACCCATTAAAAAAGTCTTCAGCAAATCACCTTCTGCAAAAGAAGCAATAGCATCGGTGGCATTTTTTGACATACGGGCTGTAACATCGTGTATGTATACCTGCAGCATATCATCATAAAGCGATTGTGGCTGCGGTTTTTCCGGCATCGTAGAAAGTTTTTTGACACGCAACAACATGGATTCCGCAGCGAACAAGTCTGTCAGCATATCTGCACAGTTCATCAGCAACTCCTGTTCTTCTTTCAGGTTCAGTTTTCCATCCATTTGCATTTTTGCTGCGCCTCCGGCCGTCATCAGGATGATTTTTTTAAAATCCGAAACAGCCTTGATTTCTTCTGCGTAAGGCCCTTCAAGTTTTTCCATGCTTGGCATAGAAGCCAATTCCTTTTGCACTGCCCAAGCCGGCCCAACAATGTCTAACTGCCCCTTCAATGCCCTTTTGAAAAGTTGATCAACCATCAACATACGGTTGATTTCGTTGGTGCCTTCATAAATGCGGTTGATGCGGCTGTCGCGATATGCACGCGCAGCGGGAAATTCTTCGCTAAAGCCGATACCACCATGAATTTGTACATTTTCATCCACACAATAATCCGTCACTTCAGAGCCCAGAACTTTTAAAATAGAACATTCGATCGCATATTCTTCAGCAGCTTCAAGCATGGCCTGACCATACGGTTTTCCTTCTGCGGCTTCCGCTGCTTTTTTGTCTTGCATCAATTGGGAAGTTCGATATGCTGCGCTTTCTGCTGCAAAATTGCGGATCGCCATTTCTGCCAATTTATACTTGATGGCGCCGAAATTGCCGATTGGTTGCCCGAACTGGTGGCGCTCATTGGCATAACTGGCCGCCATTTTTAGCACAACCTTGTTGCCACCCATGCACATAACCCCAAGCTTAAATCTGCCGATGTTTAAAGCGTTGAAGGCAATCAGGTGACCTTTACCGATTTCACCCAAAACCTGATCTGCAGGTACTTTTACATTTTCAAAAAACACCTGCCGGGTCGATGAACCTTTAATACCCAACTTATCTTCTTCATTTCCAAGGCTGATACCAGGCGAATTAGCTTCAACGATGAAGCCTGTGAACTTTTCACCGCCAATTTTTGCAAACACAATAAAGACATCAGCAAAACCGGCGTTGGATATCCACATTTTTTGGCCATTCAACACATAATGCGAGCTATCAGCGCTCAAATCGGCCCTGGTTTTAGCATTGAGCGCATCCGAGCCGGAGCCAGGTTCCGTCAGGCAATAAGCTGCCTTCAAATCGCCGGTGATTAAACTTGGGAGGTATTTCTCCTTTTGCGCATCTGTACCAAAATACAAAATAGGCAACATGCCGATTCCTGTATGTGCAGCAAAAGGAACACTGAAAGAGCCCAAAGAACCAAATACATCAGAAATTATCGTGTTGGTATTCGTATCCAACTCCATTCCTCCGTAAGTAGTCGGCATGTGGGCGCCTAACAAACCTAAATCACCCATTTTTTTGATCAAACTCGGCGATAGTCCCGGCTCTTGTTTCTCGATCTTGTCGCGCACCGGATCGATTTCGTTTTTCACAAAATCTTCGGCCATTTGTTTGATCATGAGCTGTTCTTCATTAAACTGCTCAGGTATGAATATACTTTCAGGCTGGCTTTCCCGAATTAAAAATTCGCCGCCAGTTAATACATCTTGTGAGACCAGGGTATTTTCCATTTTTGTTGAAGGTATTGAATATTTGACTTGAAAAAATTAGCAAATTGGAATAGAAAATCCAAATTAGCGAATTTTCGCTACAAATATAAAGGCGATGAATTTACATTTGCAAGTGGATCTTTTGAATTTCTTCAAAAAACTCAAAATAATAACTTTACTTCGGGGCTAAAGTTCATTTAACCAAAAAAGTTATTCATGACAAAACCGATTGTGCTGTTCATTGCAACCCAATTCTTTTGTTCTCTTGCCCAAGCTCAGATTGAGCACAAAGGCTGGTGGACGAGAGACCTGTTCACTTATCAATATTTTCATCAACCATCAGACAACAATTCAGGCGCTTTTGAGCGTACATACCACCGTATTTTTACCCAACCGGAGGTTGGATATGTGATCAAAAAAAACTGGATGGTGGGATTGGTGTTACAATATGATTACAGAACCGACAATTACGATATCCCAGAAGGCCAAACCGGTCAATCACATTCCAGCAGATCTTATTACGGCGCCGGCCCATTGATCAGGTATTACCATCCGATTGGGAAACGGGTGTATTTTATGTCGGAAGTATTTGGCTTTTATGCCAGGGAAACCAATGGTCAAACATTCCAGGAGCTTGCTTCAGATCGAAAAACCCGGTATACGAAAACGCAGCTAGGCGTCGGATCAAACCCTTCCTTCGCTTATTTTTTGACTGATAACCTTGGCGTTTCAATCACTTTTGCCAACATTGGGTATTACACCGACAAAGATTCGGAGTCATTTACTTTTTCTATCAATCCGCAACAGTGGTTGTTGGGCGTGGAGTGGTATTTTAACAAAAAATCAGCAAATAAAATGGGTGACGGCCGGTAAGTATATGATTATAGCACATTGGCTAATTGCTCTTTTATTTTTTCCAATTCATCTTTCATTTGCACCACTACCTTTTGAATATCGGAGTCGTAGGCTTTGGCGCCCAACGTATTGATTTCACGTCCGATTTCCTGAGAAATAAAATTCAATGTCCGCCCGACGGCATCTTGTTTTTGATTCATTTGTTCAAGAAAATAAATGCAGTGTTGCTCTAGCCGGAGTTTCTCTTCAGACATATCCATTTTCTCCAGATAATACAGCACCTCTTGCTCAAATCTGTTTTGGTCAAGGTTTTCCCTGCCGAACCCATCTTCCATGTTTGTACGTAAACGTTCACGCATTCGTGAAAATCGCTCGGTTTCGAATGGAGTCACCTCCTTTAACAAGGTCAGAATGTTTTTCGTTCTGAAAACCAGTTCATTTTCAAGGACTTTGCCTTCATTTCTGCGAAATGCCTTAAGTTGATCCAATGCCCGGTTCAGTACGGAACACAGGGCTTCCCACTCTTGTTCATCCATTTCACCCGAAGGAGATGCCACCACGTTTGGGATACGCAACAAGGCAGAGAGAATATCTTGCTGTGGCAGGTTTAAATCTGTGGCAATTCGGGTAAGTTCACGGTGATATCCCCTGAACAAAGCCTCATTTAAACTGACATTGGCAGCGCCGTCAGCATTCTGAACGTCTATAATCAAATCAATTTTTCCTCGTTCAGCATGATCAGTGATCATCTTACGAAGTTCAATTTCTTTTTCTTTGTAATCGCCGGGTAACCGAAGTTTAATGTCGGTCACCTTAGAATTTAAGGTACGAACTTCAACCGTGATCGTTTTTTCCATAAAACTTCCTTGGGCGCGCCCGTAACCCGTCATCGATAACAACATAAGATATACCTGATTTGAAATTCAAAATCCACCAAATTTGATCATTTGCAGGTACAAAGGTAGAAAAAGCGACCATCCTTGTTCATTTTGTAATTTTTTTTGACCAGAATCTTTGTAAAGTGTTGAATAAGAGCGAGTTTGCAGCGTGAAAACTAAATATCGGGGATTTAATAGAATTTAAGCCTCAATCCTTTTAATTTTTTAACAAAAGGCTTGCTGGCCTCGAAAATTGTGCGATCTTTGCCCCCTCATTTTGAAGGATTAATCCTTATTTATTATAAATCATTCAAAATCAACAAAATAAAACATGAGAAAGGCTGACCTTGTGAATGCTATTTCCGAAAAGACCGGCATCGCCAAAGTGGATGTTTTGGTGGCGCTTGAAGAACTTTTCAAGGAAATCAAGTCTACCATGACCGGTGGAGAAAACGTTTACATCCGGGGGTTCGGCTCCTTCGTGATAAAAAGACGCGCCAAAAAGGTGGGACGAAATATTAAAAAAGGAAAGTCGATCGAAATTCCGGAACATTTCATTCCCTCTTTCAAGCCAGCCAAAGTTTTTGTTGAGGATGTAAAAAAACATGTCCATTCTTTGCCAAAAGACGAAGGGGAAGATTAATCAGTTGAAATAAACAGACTAATAAACGAAGTTTATCCAAGATCATGTTGACCAAAGCGCAAATTGGAGCAATTATTGGAGCGACCGTTTTATTCTCAGTTCTTTATTTTGGATTTGACAAACGTCCGGCAGACCAACATAAGATCAACCAGTCGCGTTCAATCCAGGGAGAATCCATTAGCATTGAAACGCTGGTTGAAGAGGCGAAAAAACGCTTCACTGATTCGCAAATCAACGAGTTGGCAGCCCTTGAAAACGATTTGAAAAATCAAGAAGAAGATGCCGACCGGATTGAAGCACTTAAAAAAATATCCGGCTTTTGGTACCGGGCAAATGAATTGGCTCCAGCTGGTTTTTTTGCCGAGGAAG
>JAEUUR010000425.1 GCA_016787465.1 Saprospiraceae bacterium
AATACCCATAGAATTCACTCCGCGTTAAAAGGATTAACCCCCTGGGAAGCTTTCTATGAAAAAACTTCAAAATTCGCCGCTTAATCTTTTCTCGGTGTCTGCTATAGTGAGGAAGTCCAATAGTCATAAAAATTTTTAACCCGCCACCTTCTCCCTTGCCCACACTAACTGCAACAGACTACTCAAACCCATCACCAATCCGCAACCAAGCGGATTATACCAGAGGTAAGCGTCTTTGTTGTTGGCGAACAAAATAAGGATAATGATCTCGGTGATCAAGGCGGCGAGCAAAACCGCTTTCCCGCCTACAGTTTTCAAAAAGAATGCTGTGAAAAAGATACCTAAAATAGTTCCATAAAAAAGCGAGCCGATCATGTTGACGGCTTGTATAAGATTTTCGGAAAAGGACGCGAATATGGCAAACAATACAATAAATATGCCCCACAACCCAACAGCCCACTTGGAGGCGCGCAGGTAATGCTCATCGGGCTTTCCGGGCGCCAGTAGCCGGCGGTATATATCCGACACCGCTGTGGCCGAAAGCGCACTCAGTTCTGATGCCGTTGTGCTCCAGGAGGCGCAAAAAATCATAGCGAGCATCAATCCGATCAAGCCCTTCGGAATGTGCGCCAACACAAAATTGATGAATACAAAATCTTTGTCTTTGGCCTCTTTCCCTCCGTTTACTTCTTTGATAATGCCTTCGGCCTGCGCGCGAAGTTCACTGCGCCTATGTTCTATATCCTGAATGGCCTGCTTGACTACCTCAGCGGCAGCAGCATTGTGTTGTTTTTGAGCTTGTGTGAACTGTGTTATCGCAGTTGTTTTCTCCGCAAAAAGTGCCGCATCCTGTTGTTCAAGCGCCATAAAACGCGCTTCCTGCGGCGTACCTTTCAGGAGCGCCTTGTTGCCATCATGGAAATGCAAGGGTGGTTGGTTAAACTGAAAAAACACCCATACCATCACCCCAACCGCCAACACCAAAAACTGCATCGGGATTTTGATGAACCCATTAAATATCAATCCAATGCGACTTTCACGTAGGGTTTTGCCCGACAAATAACGCCCCACCTGACTTTGATCGGTTCCAAAATAAGACAGAAACAAAAAAGTAGCGCCCAACAAACCCGACCACATATTGTAGCGGTCGTTCCAGTCAAAACTCCAGTCAACCACCTGCGTTTTGCCTGCCGCTCCGGCAAGCTGCCAGGCTTCCGACACCCCGACGCCTTCAGGTAAATTGTGAACAATCAAAATAAAAGCCAAAATGAGCCCGCCAAGCATCACGGTCATTTGTAATTCCTGGGTACGACTCACGGCGGCGCTGCCTCCGGAAATGGTGTAAAACACCACAAAAACAGCCATAAAAAAGTTAGTCAAAGCCAGGTTCCAGCCAAATACAGCACACAGAATAATACTTGGCGCCAGAATACTGATCGAAGCGGCCATGCCTCGTTGAATCAGAAACAGCCCGGCCGTCAGGGTACGCACCCTCACATCAAATCGCTGTTCAAGGAATTCGTAGGCGGTTGTTACCTTTAGTTTGTAATAAATCGGCAATACGAAATAGGCCAGGAACAACATGGCGATCGGCATACCGAAGTAAAACTGAACGAATTGCATACCATCGGAAAAAGCCTGGCCGGGTGTACTCAAAAAAGTAATAGCACTGGCCTGCGTAGCCATGATGCTAAGCCCGATCGTCCACCAGGGCAAATCACGTTTGCCTGCCAAAAAATCATCGCTGTCGCCGACAGAGTTCCGGCTTTTCCAGATACCATAAAGTACAACCAATCCAAGTGTACCGATCAATACGGCCCAATCCCAATAATGCATGCAGGTAAGAGGTTTATACGGTGACTAATGTGATTTTAATGGCGCTTATTCATACACCAGCCCGATTTCATCGCGAATAGCATCCAGGGTTTCAGCCAGACCAAGCGTTAATTCATGAGATGCGATGTCGCTTTCCAGCTGTTCATTTTCTAAACATAACATCACATGCTTGGCTTCGTAATGGTAACCATGCCCTTCATAAGGCAAATCCAGGTCGTATTTGGTTTCCTCACGACCGTTGTATGTCGATACTGTCAATTTGGGGGTATGATGCCAGCGTGGATGCAGGTGAATAGACCCTTCCGAGCCGTAAAGGGTTGCAGTAAGCGAAGTATTCGCTGAAATAGTGCAATGGCCCAGCATAAGCCGTTTGTCGGGATAACGGAACATAAACGCGCAACTTTCATCCACATCTGTTTGGGTAAATGTGGCCATCGCATAAATGTCTTCTCTTTGCGGCTGACCGAAAAGGGCCAACGACAGCAGGGTGGGATAAATTCCCAAATCGAGTAAGGCGCCTGCACCGAGCGATTTGTTGTACACCCGCGAAGCGGGATCGAAGGGCATATTAAACCCAAGGTCGGCTTTTACCGTATGCAGGTGACCAATGGCGCCCGATTCGAGCAAATCGAACACTTTAACGACGCCCGGAATAAAAAGCGTCCAGAGTGCTTCCATCAAAAACACCCGGTTTTTTCGAGCGGCATCGATCATGGCACGCGTTTGGGCGATATTCATGGCGAAAGGTTTTTCACACAAAACCGGGATGCCGTTGTTGAGGCATAACAAGGTGTTTTCACAATGCAACACATGGGGAGTAGCCACATAAACCACATCCAGATCAGGGCAATGGATGATGTCTTCGTATTTACCGTAGGCGTGTGATGCGCCATACTCAGTGGCAAAGGCATCTGCCCGCTCCTGCGATGTGGAGGCCACGGCGTGCAGTCGGGCATTGGGCAGGAGTTTGAGGTCGTCGGCAAATTTGCGGGCGATGCGGCCCATTCCGATGATGCCCCAATTGAACGTTTTCATGGTACAGAAGCTTTGATTGATTTGATGGGGAAAGGTAGGGAGAATACGTTTAGAAGCAGCGACTATTCGGCGAAAGAAATCAACTAGCCCGCGGGTCGTATATCCGCATGCCGTAATTCCCGATTTTCGGGACAGGCTCTGCTCCTTTTACTTCGTCGTCGTTTTCCTTGCCGTTGAACCTGTAGCAGTATTCCGGCGAGCCAGTACTGCCGCCTCAAGGTCGTGCTTGCGTTGTTGGGCATCACCTGGCCGAAGGGATAGTACTGATGCGCAGCCACCACATCTGCATCATACCACTGGATCGCCGTGCCTGAAACCGACACGCCGCGCTTGCGGTCGGTGATCACAGAAAGCACATTGCCCGGGTGGCTGGTTATTTTTTATCGCGCACCTTTTGTCTTTCAAAAGTATAGGGTTGCAACGCTCCAATCGAGTACGATCTAAATACGGCTCCACCGTATTTAGGTAGTTATAAATCAATCCTTTATCTTCATTGGAACACCTGTAAAAGGTTAACAATGTGAATAATACAATCAATAGCTTCATGCGTTGTTTCTTAATCATCTTTTCTTATGTGTTGATTATTTTCATCCCGTAAGCATATAAATCCAAATCAATAGTGTCTTTTGGATAAATTCTTCGGAATAAAAAAATAGCGTCTTGTATCGATGTTTTTTCTACTTCAACTTTAAAAATAAATTCTGTTGATTCCCTACGCATAAATTTGTCTATCAACCTTCCATCAATCAATAAATCTTTAGACGTATCAAAGTTCCAATCTACTATCGGGCAATCAAAATAAACGGCCATTCTCAAGACATCTTCGCCAGTTCGTACGGGGAGTTTCAACTGGAATACATCCTGCAATTGATATTTCCTATAATTGTATACTGAGTTTATTTTTCTTTGATTTCTGCAATTGTTGACGCCGACCTTGGGGTCGTTTACCAACTTCAACAGGGTTTCAATTTCCAGTTTTTTTTGATTCAAATCTCTATGCCAAAGCAACATCAATAGATAGGTTTGAGATGCTTCAGTTTGCAAACCATATTTATCTCCAAAAATGGAAATATCAGAGCGCTTTTCTTTAATTTCCATGTACCGGTAAAGAAAAAATAAAAAGTAAGCATCAACAACCTTATTCTCCGGCGTGAGCTTGAACTTGGTTATGAAATTTTGATCAAATTCGTTTTTTAATACAGCAAAAACATGATCAAACTCGCTATTTGGCTGAGTGCATTGTATGTTGCCAAATAATAAAATAATGCTGCAATACAGCATTGTAAAATTGCATCCACGGTTTGATTTATTGCTCATATGTTAAATGGGTTGTGTTATTTTATGAGTAACATGTTGTAATTGAATGCGAATATAGAAAAATAGGCTTCGGCGTTTCACTTGAGTCGGCATACCCGAAACCCCACATTCCCATCACTGAAATCCGCAAATCGGCTGCTTCTGTTTTGAATGCGGCAGTGCTTGGGCGCATTGTTCCAGGAGCCGCCGCGCAACACCCGCTCCGTACCGACTGCCGGCGCCTTTGAATTCGTATTTTTGTAAAAATCCGCATCGTAGTAATCCTGACACCATTCCCATACATTGCCGGTCATGTCGTACAACCCCAGTGCATTGGGCCGCTTCCCTTGCACTTCATGCGCACGCCTGCGCGCATTGCCCGAGTACCAGGCCAGGCTGTCGAGTTTGCCTTCCCCGGCAAACGGACCATTTTTGTAAACGCCACCACCGGCTGCGTATTCCCACTCCGCTTCGGTGGGCAAGCGGTAACCATTCGCAGTGATATTGACAGTGGCAGCGGAACCCTCAAAAACATAAACTTGCTCCAAACCGGCATTGCGGCTCAACCAGTTGCAATATTGCGCCGCATCGTTCCAGCTCACATGCAGCACCGGAAATTTGCCGGCGGCGCGCAACCTGCCTCGTTCATCATGGCGCCAGTGAACACCTTCCATCAAACGCCAGCCCAGGCTGTCCCAAACATAACTTGCGCCCCTTTTTTCAGCATCCGTCACATAACCGGTAGCTTCCACGAATGTTGAAAAAGACTCCAGCGTAGTTTCAGTGACAGCCATCCAAAACGAATCGACAGCAACCGCTTTCTGCGGCTTTTCATCCGAATCGCCGGCCAGGCTTCCACGTAAAAAGCTGCCCCCGGGAACCAATACCATCGGTGGTTGAGCAATAGCCGAAGCGTTCAAAACAATAAACATGATCAAAACCATAGGAACTTTCACAGCAACGAAATTATAAAACTCAATCGAAACAATCGAAACAATCGAATCAATCGAATCAATACCTTTGGCTGATGTTTCGCCTACTGTTTTTCTTCGCGCTGATCTTATCCAGTTGCGCCGCTCCCCCACCGCCGCGCGTACTTATTTTTTCCCGCACCAACGGATACCGCCACCAAAGCATCGAGGCCGGAAAAGAAACTTTGGTCAAGCTGTGTTACCAACACGGAATTCAGGCCGACACCACCGAAAACCCCATCTACTTTAACGAACGAAACCTCAAACGATATGCCGCCGTGGTTTTCCTCAACACCAACGGCGACGTACTAAACCCCGCACAAGAAGCTGATTTTGAACGATACATTCAGGCTGGTGGCGGTTTTATGGGTGTACATTCCGCTTCTGCTACCGAATACACCTGGCGCTGGTTCGGGAGCCTGCTTGGCGCCTATTTCAAAGACCACCCCGCCATTCAGGAAGTTGACCTGCACCCCAACGATTGCCGGCATCCGGCCACCGAGCACCTGCAATGCAACCGTTGGACATGGAAAGAAGAACTTTACAACTTCCGCAATTATGAACCCGACATTCAGGTATTACTTTCTGTAAACGATACCGCTTTCAAAGGCAGCAGCAGTCCGCCAGGAACCGACAGCACCGTGCATCCACTTTCCTGGTGTCATACATTTGATGGCGGCCGCGCTTTTTATACCGCCCTTGGGCATATTCCGGAAGCCTACGACGATCCTGCATTTCAACAGCACTTGCTCGGCGGCTTGCGCTATGCCATCGGCGACAACAAGCCGCTGAACTACGCCCGATGCCGTACTCAACGCCTGCCGGATCAAACCCGATTCGTAAAAACCGTAGTGGCCGACCAACTATCGGAACCCATGGAAATTGCCGAATTGCCGGATGGAAAAATCCTGCTGATCGAACGCCACGGGCAATTAAAAATGTTCAATCCCGCTACCGATTTGCTTACCACGGTTGTTAAACTTCCGGTGTACAGTGAAATGGGCGACGGTTTGATGGGCCTGGCCATCGACCCGAACTGGGAGAAAAACCACTGGATTTACTTGTACTATTCCTCCCTGCGCGATAGTATGAACCAACTTTCCAGGTTCATATTTCAAGGCGACACCCTCGACCGCTCCTCGGAAACCGTTTTTTTTACCATCCCGGTCGGTCACAAAGATTGTTTCCACGCCGCAGGCAGCATCACCTTCGACGGTCAGGGCAATTTG
>JAEUUR010000454.1 GCA_016787465.1 Saprospiraceae bacterium
AACGGTGCCGTTTTGCGCGCTGAAACAGGCCTCGCCAAGTACCGCCATTCCGGCGCTGGTGCCTCCCACTACGGCTTTTTTAGTGTGTATTAAAAAATCCAACGCTTCGGCAACCGGGCCGTTTTTCCAATAAGAAAGATACCGCCATTGATCGCCGCCCGCTATCCACAAAGCTTCCGCATTTCGGATTTGCCTGGCTACGTAAGGAAGGTTAGCTGCGGATAGCGATGGGGTAACGATCGATTGAACGGAATTTACAGGCACACCAAGTTTGGAAAACAAATAATCGTTGTAACCATCAGCGCCCGAAGCCCGGATGACCACCACATCGCCACCGCCTGCGCGTTGCAGGAACCAGCGCATGGCATTATCGTTCTCCGTTGCTCCACCCATCAGCACCACGCCGCCGGATGTGGGCGTTTCCACATCGGTGGTATCGCCACTAAAATAGGAAATATAACCCTGGGCCGGCAAGGTGATGGGGATAAGCGCTCCAAGTAAGGCTGTTAAAAATCGGTTCATGGCCGCAAAATTAGCTTAAAAATACGGCGGGCCATTTCGGTTTTTCCGAAACGACCCGCTGTTTATACTTCGCGCTGTCAGGTTTTGTGCATGGCCTTCGATCACAGTCGCTGAAAAACAGCGCTCTGTATGACAGGTTATGCACTACACTTGGCGGCGTGTATTATAATTGTTTTGGCATGCAAATGCCTGATATGCTTATGCTCAGCAATACGCCAGATCGGTATTAATAACCGTCGTTTTGCTGCAAGTTTGGATTGGCTTCCGTTTCCCGTGAAGGAATAGGGAATACCAATTTATCGTCGTCGTAATTCAAGCCGTCGACCGATCCTTTCAGGCGTTTCACATCATGAATGCGATGTCCTTCGAAGGCCAGTTCGAGCCTGCGCTCCAGCAATATATCGTTCAACGTTACATTTGTTTTGGCAGCGAGGCCTGCACGGGTGTGAACGGCATTGTAATAATCATCGGCGTTTTGGCTCAGGCGTGCCTGGCATTCAGCAGCGATCAGGTACATTTCAGCCAGGCGGATGACCGGAATGTTTTTGTATTGGTCGCGCCATTTGCCGGTGCGTGTTGCGCCGTTTCCATCATAGAATAGGGCCAGGCGTGCATCGGATGGGTCGTACAAATCGAGGTGTTTTTGTTCGATCTCGATATCGCCGTCGCGGCCGCCGAATTCAGGAATGGAGAAGAAAGTCACCAGCTCATTAGCGCCATCCTGGTTTGAAACCTGCATACCGAAGATGGTTTCTTCTGTATTATCATCCTGATTCCAGAGGTCTTCATAGTCAGATACCAAGCTGTATACGCCGGAGTTGATCACGATTTCCGCATGTTCCAAAGCCTCGGCGTTTTCTCCTTTTGTCAGATGGACGCGAGCCAATAGTGCTGCTGCAGCATATTTGTTGGCAAAAACATCATTGTCCTCAGGGAGCAAATTGAGCGCTTCGTGCAGATCTTCCCGCACTGCGGCATATACTTCGGCTACAGTGTTACGACTTACATAACTGGCATCAGTGACACCGCGAGTTGGCGTTAAAATTACAGGAACGCCTAATTGTGAATTCGCACCGCCTGCTTCGAATGGTTTACCGAAAATACGCACCAATTCATAGTGGCAAACAGCACGCAGGAACAAGGCTTCGCCTTTTACGCGATCCTGATCATCTGCATTCACCACACTAATGGCGCTTAGTACGTTATTCGCAGAGTTGATGGTTGCATATGCGTCGCCCCAGGTATTGTCGGCATCGAAATTGCCGGCATCCATCGTGTGGTTGAAGATATCGCGCGGATCGCCAAACGTACCAACCCACCGCACTTCGCCATCGGCGCCGGCCAGTTCGGCATCACGGAACATATTGCCTCCGAACACGCCGTCGCGGCTGATGTTATCGTAAGCGCCCTGCAACACCAATTTTACGTTGGCGTCGGTATCCAGCGCCAGGTTTTCGCTGACACTTTGCAGCGGCTCGATATCGAGCTTTTTATCGCAGGCGACCGACGACAGCAGCAAGCCTGAGAAGAGGATATATTTTAAGTTTTTCATTGTCAAAGTTTGAATTTTTGATTTGTTAGCCGCTTTCGTTCAGTATTCATAACTCCAACGGCAGGTTCATTTCAAACATCAATTAGAAACCGACCCGGATACCGCCGATAATTGTTTTCGGTTGAGGTGCGGAATAGAAGTCGATACCGTAAGTGGTGTTGTTGGCGAGGAAGTCGGTGGTTACTTCCGGATCCCAGCCATCGTATTTGGTGAACGTAAGCAGGTTGGTAGCCGTTGCGTACAAACGAATGCTGCGAACGCCGCGCAATAAGTTTGCGGGCAGATCGTAAGCCAGTGTAACATTTTTCAAACGCAGGAAGGAACCATCGGAAAGATATCGGCTGCTGCGGCCGATATCGCCGTTGGAATAGCCCAAACGCGCTTCAGGCACATCCGTAACATCGCCGGGGTTTTGCCAACGATCCAGTTGATCCCTCGTTTGGTTGTCGAACCAGCAGGCATTACACGACATGAAAATATCGCCGGCGCGGTGAATTTGGTTGCCGGATACACCCTGGAATCGAACGTCAAGCGTCAGGCCTTTCCAGGAAAAAGTGTTGCCGATACCGCCAATCAAGTCAGGCAATGGTGACCCCAGTTCAACGAAATTGGCTTCTGAATAATCATTTGTTGTTGCATTTGGATCGCCGCCCTCTTCATGAACGTACCACAAAGCATCGCCGTTATCCGGATCGACGCCGGCATATTCCGCACCATAAAAAACGCCAATCGGTGAACCAACTTTAACCACATTGAGATAACGTGAGCCGCCGTCGTCGATAATGTCCTGGCCATCGGCCAAAGCAACAACTTTGTTTTTATTCAACGCGATGTTGAAAGAAGTGGTCCATTTGAATTCACCCACCAGGTTGTTCGAGTTGACGGTGAATTCCCAGCCTTTGTTTTCCAGTTCGCCGATGTTTCTCCATTGAGTTCTGAAGCCTGTAGTTGCCGGAATCGGCACTTCCTGCAGCAGATCGTTGGTATTTTTGATGTAGTAGTCGATTTCACCGCTGATTCGGTTGTTGAACAAGCCCCAATCGATACCGAAATCAAGCTCGGTGCTTTTTTCCCAAGTCAAATCCGGGTTTGCAATTTGTTCCGGCGTATAGTTGCTGCCTCCGTTGTAGCTGCCTGGAGCGTACAGGCCTAAAGCGCGGAAGTTACCAATGTCGGCATTACCGCTTTGACCCCACGAAGCGCGCACTTTCAAAAATGAAAGGGTGCTGTTATCCGTAAGAAAATCTTCTTCGCTGGCTACCCAACCTGCTGAAAACGCAGGAAAGAATGCGTAACGTTTGTTTTCACCGAAACGTGAAGATCCGTCAACACGCGCCGATGCATTGAACAAGTATTTACGGTCAAAATTGTAACGAGCGCGACCGAAATAAGAAAGGAAGCTGTAATTGTCTTCGCTGCTTGTACCAGCGATAATCAAAGCTGCGCTGGCAAGCGTTTTCAACTCGTCAGTTGGGAATTGTTCTCCTTCAACAGAAGTGCGGTTGTTGTTGCTTTTGAAGTACTCTGTTCCTAAATCGAAGCCTAAATCATGGCTGTCGAAGGTTTTATTCCAGTGCAAAACAGCATTGGTGTTGTAATCGGTAGCGCCCGCAAAAACGGATTGTCCGTAACCTTTGGAATCATTACCAACATCCGTACGTTCGCCGAAACGCGCTTCGTCGCGCACGTTATACAAGTTCGCAGCTGCTTCAACGCGAAGTCCCAGGTTATCAGTAAAGCTGTAATCACCATACACGTTGGCCAGTGTTCTGGAGCTCAATACTTTACGCGTTGCGTCTTCCACGTCGATCAGACCATTGTAGTAGGTAGTTACCGGGCGGTCGTATAATAAGCCGTCTTCATCTCGCTTGGGCGTGATTGGCGCCAGAGCCACCAACTGCATCGGCGTGGAAAACGCGTTGTCGTCGGAAACCGTGCGTGTGTCGGTACGGGAAACTGCGAAATTAACGCCCACTTTCAGTTTGTCTGTGGCATCAAAATCCAGGTTCATACGCGCGCCGTCTTTGGAAAGGTGGTTAGCCACCAGAATTCCATCGTTGAAACCGGCATTTGCACTAATGTAATAGCGCATTTTTTCGTTACCACCCGACATCGATAATTGGGCATTGTAAATAGATGCATCCTGAAATGCTTCATCCTGCCAGTTGGTTTTATCCACTCCGGTCATCCAATCGTCGTTGAAGCCTGAATAGCGCCTGAACCGACCATTTACAAATTCTGTCCAGGAATTCGGATCATCATAAGCCACACCTTCCAGGTCATCGGAGTTGTTGGCTGCTTCGGTAAACAATTCAACAAATTCAGCGGCATTCAGGAACTCGCGTTTGCGTGTAGGTTTGCTGAATCCGTATTGCATATCCAGTTCGATCTGGCCTTTACCGGATTTACCGGATTTGGTTGTGATCAAAACTACGCCATTCGAACCGCGCGAGCCGTAAATGGCTTTTGCAGAGGCATCTTTTAACACTTCAATGGATTCAATGTCGTTGAAGTTAAGGTCGGCCAGTGGGTTCATTGCTGCGCCGTAAGTGTTACGGGCATCTTTGGAGAGCGGAATACCGTCGACGACAAAAAGCGGCTCGGTACCTGCGTTGATGGAACCAACCCCGCGTACGCGTACGCGCGCTGCAGCGCCTACTTTACCGTTTACACTTTCCACGCTCACGCCGGCAGCTTGGCCTTGCATGGCTTGTTCGAGCGATACCACCGGCATGCCCTTCACGTTTTCGTTGGTCAGTTTGGCAATGTTGCCGGTCAGGGTGCTGCGGATTTGTTTGCCATAGCCAATCACCACTACTTCATTGATCACGTTTTGGTTTTCTGTCAGTACAACGGTAACAGACGTGTTGGCACCAACAGCTACCTCCTGGGATTCATACCCTGTGTAAGAAACCGTCAGTACTGCATTGTTATCGGCTACCTGTACAGAAAAAGCCCCGTTGATGTCGGTAATCGTACCAATCCGGGTGTTTTTGACAGCAACAGAGGCGCCAATAAGCGCTTCGCCTGCTGCGTCGGTCACTTTACCTGTAACGGCCCGTTGCGCAAAGGCGCTCATGGTCATCATCAGACAAAGCATGGTTAAAGTAAATAAGTGCTTCATGATAAAATGGTTAATTTAGTAAATTCGAAGAAATCACGCAAGTCGGGTTCTTGCAAATATCATTGCGCCAAAATACTAAGGTTTGGTTGTTTTATGTTTCCTGAACGGAATATTTCGACAGAAATAAGCTCACGAACCCATTGCCACGCCTGCCAAATAACCGCCCGTCCAGGCTGCTTGAAAGTTAAATCCGCCTGTAATCGCATCGATATCCAACACTTCTCCTCCCAAATACAGGTTTGGGCAAACCCGGCTTTCAAAGGTTTTAAAATTGATTTCTTTGAGCGAAACCCCGCCAGCAGTAACGAATTCTTCTTTAAAAGTACTTTTTCCAGCAATCTGAAACGTCGCGGCGGCAAGCTGAGCAGTCAAACCTTGCACGGCAGCTTTATCCAAATCGGCCCACCTTTGTTGCGGGTTGATGCCGGCGGCATCTACCAGGCTTTGCCAAAGGCGCGTTGGAATGCCGTGTTGAGGGTTTGAATAAACCACTTTTTTGCCGTGCTGATGTTTTTGTTCCTTAATCCCTTCGGCCGCATCCGGCCAAAAACAAACCTGCAACGGAAAATGGTAATTGAGCTGAAACAATTCACCCGCGCCCCAGGCTGAAAGTTTCAACACAGCAGGCCCACTCATTCCCCAATGGGTAATGAGCAATGGCCCGGCGGATGCCAGCTTCGTGCCCGGTATCGTCAGTGATGCTGAGGCGACCGACACCCCTGAGAGTCCGCGCAAACGCGTGTCTTTGGTGTTAAACGTAAACAATGAAGGCACTGCCGGCACAATTTGGTGGCCTAAAGCTTCCAGTACACTCCACATGGCGGTGCTGCTTCCTGTAGCAACCATGATTTTATCAAATACCTGCCCTTCTACCACCCACTTTCCATCCGCCGTCGGTTCCAACCGATCGATTCTGACGCCGGTGCGCAATTCGACGCCCGCTTTTTGGGCAGCGCGTGTGAGGCAATCCACGATCGTTTGTGAATCGTCGGTGACGGGAAACATCCGCCCGTCGCTTTCCGTTTTCAGGCGTATGCCCTGGCTTTCAAACCACTGAACAGTGTCTGCCGGCCCGAATTTTGAAAATGGGCCCAATAATTCTCTGGCGCCGCGCGGATAATTTTTAACCAGTTCGCGCGCATCGAAGCAGGCATGCGTTACATTACAACGGCCGCCGCCGCTGATCCGAACTTTTTCCAGCACCGATTTACCACGTTCGAAAATTGATACCCGGCACAACGGGTTGTGTGTAGCACAGGTAATTGCAGCAAAAAAACCGGCGGCGCCTCCACCTATAACGGCAATCTTCATTTCAAAAAATTGGAACCAAAATTAATATTCAATCGTTAGAGCGTGTACTACTAATCCGTATATTTGTGGAAAGATCCCCAAAAAATCCGGATTTGAAGCTACGATACACATAAAAACCTGATTTTGAAGGGTTTGGAGGCGCGCAACTGATGCGCGAAGATGCAACAACTTTAAACAATCGCATGGAAGCCTGTATGTAACGCAGTACTTCCCGCTGCCAAAAAAACTGAGGACAGAAATTTGAGCGAAATCATTCTCACCATCGACGGCGTTGATCTGGTAGAACTCTACGGCGAAAACAACGCAAAACTCAATCTATTACGCAAAGCATTCCCCGACGTAACCATCACTTCTCGTGGCAACAACATCAAACTTGCCGGCGATAAAAAAGAGGCCCAAACTGCAAAAGGCAAATTTGAAATGATGGTGCGCTATTTGCGCGAACACCACGAACTATCCATCCAAACGGTGGAAGATTTGTTAGGCGGCGAAAATCCATTCGAAGTGCGCATTCCAGTTGAAGGCGACGGCTCCGGCGGGAACGTCATTCTCCACGGTCGCGAAGGTCGACCAATTAAAGCTAAAACCCGCAACCAAAAACGGCTGGTCGAAATATGCGAAACCAGCGATATTGTTTTTGCCCTCGGCCCTGCCGGCACCGGTAAAACCTATACCGCCGTCGCAATTGCCGTGCGCGCGCTGAAGAACAAACTGGTTAAAAAAATCGTACTCACCAGGCCTGCCGTCGAAGCCGGCGAAAACCTGGGCTTTTTACCAGGCGACCTGAAGGAAAAAGTTGACCCTTACCTCCGTCCGCTGTACGATGCGCTCGATGATATGCTGCCCATGGATAAGCTCAACTTTTTTATGGAAAACCGCGTCATCGAAATCGCGCCGCTCGCTTTCATGCGCGGGCGCACGCTCGACAACGCCTACATCATCCTGGATGAAGCTCAAAACGCCTCTTCCTTGCAGCTTAAGATGTTCCTAACGCGCCTTGGCCCTTCAGCCAAGTGTATCATCACCGGCGATTTAAGCCAAATCGATCTGCCGCATCATCAAAAATCGGGCTTGCGCCAGGCCGTTGAAATCATGGACGGCATCGAGGGCATCGGCGTAATCACCCTGACAACGGAAGACGTGGTGCGTCACCGCCTGGTAAAAGAAATCATCAAGGCTTACGATAAAATTGAAGGAGAAGAACGTGCCCGCCGCGAGCGCAGAAAAGCGGAACAAAACGCCGATAAGGAAAAAGCAGCCGAAGATGCGCCGATGCAACCCGATGCATTGCCAAAGAGTTAATTTAGCTTAGCAGGGTCGTACAATTTAAACAACGGAATGGCTACCTGAAAAAATGAATCGTCGTCGTGGCAATTCATCAGGTAAGCGCCATGCATTTTACCCATATCTGTTGGCAAATCGCAATAAGAAGCGTACTCGTGTGTTTCGCCGGGTTTTAATACCGGCTGCAACCCGATCACACCCTCTCCTTCTACTTCCCGGATGTTTCCGGTGGCATCGTAAATAAACCAATGCCTGCGCATCAGCTGAACGGTATAATCGCTACCGTTTTTGATCGTAATATGGTATCCAAAAATAAACCGGTGTTCCCTCGGATTCGAATGTTCCGGGAGATACTGGGTTTCTACCATAATGGTAATGCCTTTGGTTGTTAGAATTTCCACGGCCCAAAGATAAAAGTTGATTTAAAGCAATCAGGTCTTTTTTTTAAGGAATGACCTGGAAGATTTATTCCCAATTATTGCAAAATCGACAGATTAATCGATGAATTGCCACCATTTATTGAAATCACGACCTTCATAACTTACATTGCACCTTGATTTTTTAAATAAACTGTGGTTTTTCATGTATAAAACGTTACTCCTCCGATTCACATTTTTGGCGATCCTCGTTGCCTTCGGGTTGCCTTTGAACGCTCAAAAAACCGACAGCCTCAAAGTGGCGGTAAAACCCGCTGTTGCTGCAGCCGACAGCACCGGCAAAGACAAGAAAAAAGGCCCCAAAGCTTATTCAGAAGTCATTACCGCCAAAGCAATATCCATGCGCGGCCTGCTTACCGTTCACCGAATGGAAGAGAAATATTTCCTCGAAATACCTGATTCCATTTTCGGTCGCGAAATGATGGCAATCACCCGGATGGCCAAAGTGCCTACCGGCGCCGGTTATGGTGGCGAACAGGCCAACGAACAAGTGATTCGTTTCGAACGAGGCCCCGCCGATAAAGTGTTCATTCGGGCTGTCGACTACCGCAATGTGAGCAACGATACGCTTCAACCGATTTACAAGGCTGTCCGGAATTCCAACGTCGACCCCATCGCCGCAGCGCTGGACATCAAGGCAATCCGCAAAGACACCTCCGTCGTCATTGAAGTGACCGATTTTTTCAAGGAAGCCAACCAGCTTTTCTCTTTGCCCCCTATCGCCAAACAGATGTATAAAATGAATGAGCTGCAAAAAGACCGCAGCTACATTTCAAGTATTCGCGCTTACCCAATCAATCTGGAAGTTCGCAGCGTTAAAACATTCAGCGTTTCTCCTCCATCCCTAAAGGGCGGCGGCGGCGATCCGTTCGAGCCGGTTAACCTGCCCGGCGGTGTTGCGGCAGGCGCCGTTACGTTCGAACTGAACACTTCCATCATTTTGCTTCCCAGCGTACCCATGCGCAAGCGGTTCTACGACCCGCGCGTCGGGTATTTTGCAACGGGATACACGGTGTACGACGACAATTCCCAAAAAGCGGAAGGCGAAACTTTTGCTGTACGCTGGCGCCTCGAACCTAAAAACGACGCCGACGCCCGCCGGCAGCAACGCGGCGAAGCCATCGAGCCGGCCAAACCCATTGTGTTTTACATCGACCCGGCTACCCCGGCCAAATGGCGGCCTTACCTCATTGCCGGCGTGCAGGACTGGCAACCGGCATTCGAACAAGCCGGCTGGAAAAATGCCATCCTCGCACGCGAATGGCCGGCAAACGACACCACCATGAGCCTGGAAGACGCCCGCTTCTCGGTGATCCGTTATTTCGCATCCGATATCCAAAACGCATACGGGCCGAACGTCAACGACCCGCGTTCCGGCGAAATCATTGAAAGCCACATCGGCTGGTTTCACAACGTCATGCGCCTCCTGAAAATGTGGTACACCATTCAAACGGCAGCCGTCGATGTGCGCGCTCAAAAAAATGAATTCGAAGAACAACTCATGGGTCGCTTGATCCGCTTTGTTTCTGCACACGAAGTTGGCCACACCCTCGGCCTGCGCCATAACTTCGGCGCCTCCAGCGCTACTCCCGTTGAAAAATTGCGCGACAAAAAATACATGGACCAATACGGACACACCTCCTCCATCATGGATTATGCCCGTTTCAACTATGTTGCTCAACCCGAAGATGGCGTTACCGACCTCATGCCGCGCGTTGGCGATTACGACAAATGGGCCATCGAATGGGGATACAAACCCTTCCACGCAGCCAAAAGCGCAGAAGAAGAAAAGAAGCTGCTCAATAAAATGTACATCGACAAAGCATACGGTAACCGCCGCTTGTGGTTCCTCACTGAATCAAGCCCCTACGACCCGCGCGCCCAAAGCGAAGACCTCGGCGACAACGCCATGGTGGCCTCCGACCTTGGCATTAAAAACCTTAAACGGATCATGCCGAATATCCCGCAGTGGACCAAAGAAGAAGCCGAAGGCTACCGCGAAGCCAATGAAGTGTACAACAACGTGGTGGGCCAGTATCGCCGGTATGTGGGCCATGTGACAAAATGGGTGGGTGGCGTGTTCGAAACGCCGAAAACTTCCGACCAGCCCGGCGCTGTGTACGAAGCTGCTCCGGCAAACAGACAGAGTGAAGCGGTAGCTTTCCTGAACCGGGAGCTTTTCCAAACACCCGAATGGCTGCTTGAACCTGCCGTGCTTAAACTCGTGCGCCCCGATAATGGTGTGATTGCCGTCAACCGCATCCAGGAAAGTACGTTGAACAGCCTGTTTGCCAACGACCGCCTCGCGCGCATGATCGAAACGGCAGCGGTCGACGCCAACGCCTATTCACCTGCCCAGTTGTTTACCGACCTGCGCAGCGGTATTTGGTCGGAACTCAGCACCGGCAAGCCGATCAGCGTACACCGCCGGAATCTTCAAAAAGTGTTCGTGGAAAAAATGATCAGCCTGTACAAACCCGGCATACAACCGCCAACGGCAAGTTTTCAACCCAGAAACTCCGATGTGCCTTCCATCGCCCGGGCTACCTTGCTCCAACTCCAGGCCGACCTAAGTCGCTCTGCCGTGGACAATGCCGATAACATGAGCCGTTATCACCTGCAGGATTGCCTCGACCGCATTAATCGGGCGTTTGAAGAGAAGTAGTTAAGAAGCATGTAACCCCTAATTTTGGCAACTCTAAAATAAGGGATTCATTAAATGATTAATAGATTAACGATTAATAGATTGCTGAAGGAGATTTTTGAAGGACGATTAACAGTGCGGAATTACTTTCCAAATGACAATTTGGTATATGATAAAAAAACAAAAGTCGTACCCCGCAAGAGTTCCATCAAATCAAACATCCAAAATCCATATCAACAATCTATTAATCGTTAATCTATTAATCATTTAATGAATCTCCCCTTTTAAAGCCGCCAAGATTCAGAATGATTTTGCTTTCCACATTTGAAAGAGCCTGTCAATACCCGTGTTCAACGAGGTATCGCTCCGCATCGAGCGCGGCCATGCACCCAGAGCCCGCTGCGGTTACGGCCTGGCGGTAGATCCGATCCTGCACGTCGCCGCCGGCAAACACGCCTGGGATATTGGTCAAGCTTCGTCCGGGTTGGGTAACGATGTACCCCGTTTCATCCAGGGTAATCCAGTCTTTGAATACGTCGGTATTGGGTTTGTGGCCGATGGCGACAAAAAAGCCGGTGATGTCGATCACGCTTTCTTCCTGTGTTTGGGTGTTTCGTACACGTACGCCTTCCACGCCATCCGTACCCAATACTTCTTCCGGTGCGGTGTTCCAATGTACGATGAGGTTGGGTGTGTTCAGCACGCGCTCCTGCATGATTTTGGACGCGCGCATTTCATCGCGACGAACAAGCAGATGCACTTCTGAACATATTTTCGCCAGGTAGGTCGCTTCTTCTGCGGCCGTATCGCCGCCGCCTACGACTGCTACTTTTTGACGGCGGAAGAAAAAGCCGTCGCACACCGCACAGGCTGAAACGCCCTTGTTTTCCAGGGCGTGTTCGCCGGGAATGCCCAGCCATTTAGCCGTAGCGCCGGTTGCAATGATGACTGTCGGCGAATGAATTTCATGTCCGCTTTCAGCCCATGCCTTATGGATGGGGCCGGTGAAATCGACTTTTACGATCATTTCACTGCGGATTTGGGTATCGAATCGTTCCGCTTGTTTGCGAAAATCTTCCATCATCTCCGGGCCCATACGTCCGTCGGGGTAGCCAGGGTAATTTTCCACATCATTGGTGGTGATCAATTGGCCGCCTGGTTGAGGGCCGGTATATAAAACAGGGCTTAAACCGGCACGTGCAGCGTAAATTGCAGCGGTGTATCCGGCCGGACCGGAGCCAATGATGAGGCATTTAACTTTTTCCATAAACTCGTTGATTGCGCCTTTAAATATTTGTTGCCTGCGCAATTGCGCGGCAAATGTAAGACACGTATCGCGTCACAATGTTTTCCCGATATATCTTTGAATGAAAAATTTGTCGGCGCGCCGACGTGCGCCGGTAGCACACCCGGTAGCACTGGCTTTAGCCGGTCCGGATGCGACACTTTAGGGTCGCGGATTGTTTTTTGAAATATGCACAACCCTGAAGGGCAATGTCGGTGACTTAAGGAAAATTTTGATGATTTAAATGAATTTAACGATACCAGATTCATTAAATGATTAATAGATTAAGAACTGTATTACTGGAGGTAGAAAAAAGTGATTTTTTTTCACGCCGGAGCGCATTTTTTCAAATAGTGATCATTGTCGAATGGTTTTTGAGTGATTACAACTGCGAATATTTGTCGGAGTATAAG
>JAEUUR010000498.1 GCA_016787465.1 Saprospiraceae bacterium
ACGAGCACGTCTTTGCAAACGGTGTCGTGGCAGATCATGCCGGCGGTGCCGCCTGTGATGATCAGGCAAACGGTGTACACGCCCGGGCTTGCGTAGGTGTGGGTTGGATTTTGCAGGTTGCTGGTGCCGGCATCGCCGAAATTCCAGTTCCAGGTAAAAATCGTGCCTGCGCCGGGGCTCGACAAATCCGTAAAGCTGAGGGTGTTTCCAACACCTGAAATGCTGAAATTCGCGGTCAAGCCGAGTGTATCGCAAGGGTCGATTTGTGTGGCCGGACAAAAGGTTTGTTTGTCGTCGATCAGCACGGTTTGCAGCGCGGTTTGGAAAAAATCCTGCGGCGTCATCGGAGTAGGCTGAATGGCCGTTACGACCGGCTGGCGCGGAATGATCTTGGTGTCGGGGCTGTGGTAGCAATTGGTGTTGGTTCTGCCCAGTTGGTCGGTTTTAATGGCCAGGACGTTGTAGTCGAACTGGTGTGGCTGAACGATGGTGAAGGTGTGCCCGGTGATGAAATATTCGTCGGCGGAGGTTGGCTCAACGCGATTTCCAACCGATGCATACCCCATGGTGAATACGCGCGTCCAATCGAGGCCGGAGCCGTTATCATCGATGCGCATCAGCAGGCATTGACCGTTTTCCGGCGGGTCTGAAACGCCGGGGTCTTCGGCTTTACCGGTGAGTACAAGTTTGTTGTTGGCGGCCAGTTGGAAGTGGTTGGCCCATTCCAGGTCGCTGTTTTGGGTGTCGTATTGGTTGGCCCATTGAAGGTTTCCGTTGACATCGGTTTCCATCATCAGCACTTTTTTGGGCGAAGCGCTTCCGTCGAGCGTATAACCCGAAACCCACAACCGACCAGGTATACCTGCTGCACCGCCGCCGCAATCGCCCTGAATGCAGGTGGCTACATCATCTGCGCCTGGCGCCACATCGTAGGTGTTCATCCAGCCGACATTGCCGTTGGAAACATTTACACTCAGGATAAATACTTCTTCATTGGCGCCGGTTCCGGATGTTTTGCCCGTGATGAAATAAGCGCCTGGAATGCCCGGACAAGCCGTTTGAAATGTGGCGAAGGCCGTCACGGAAGCAGTGGTTGCAGAGCCGTTGATGCGATAGGTGCGTTCCCAAAGCAAGGCGCCGGAGCAATCGGTTTTGACCGCTTGGATTACGGAAATGCCGGTGTTCGGATCGGTTTTCGTGCCCACAAGGATAAAATTTCCGGCGCCGTCCTGTTTAACGCATGCTGCGGTTTCATGGAGGTTGGGGTTGCCGATTTCACGTACCCAAATCGGGTTGCCGCCGGCATTGGTGTAAGTGAGCAACATGTTATTTCCATTGTCGAACTTGTTGCCGGCAATGATATAACCTGCCGTGCCGTTGCAATCGATTGCTTTTTCAATCCATACGGCTGATTCCCTGACGTCTTGCCCAATGATACGGGAGGGAAGAATCAAGTTGCCAAGGTTGTCGAGGCGTAGCAGTTCCATGTCGCCAGACGGGTTGAAAAGTCCGGAAGGATGTTGTTGGTTTCCGGCGAGGATGAGGTAATCGCCGGCATTGGTGATCAAACCGCTTGCGCCGCGTTCATCGGTAGGGAATCCGTAGCCGACTGCCGTTTGAAAGGTTTGAGCAAAATTGGAGAAATGAAGGAACAGAAATATGATGGTGTAAAACAGGTTTTTCAAGGTGGTCGGGAATTGAGTTGAAAAATTCATAGGATACTTTTTAAATGATTAGCAAGGTGAGTCGGATTAAATGTGGTTACATACATAGAATCGGGTGATCGTAAAAACCTTACCTAATGGATGAAAAAAAAATTCGAGCGCTATCTTCGCCCTGTCTTCACCGACCCAAAAGTTCAAATACCAGCAACATGCACACCGACCATCGATATATTGAAGCTTTGAGGCGCAATGATGAATTGCTCATCCGTGAAATTTACCGGCAACATCAGGTAGCTACCTTGCGGTGGGTACAATCGCGTGGCGGCAGCGCCGACGATGCCCGA
>JAEUUR010000522.1 GCA_016787465.1 Saprospiraceae bacterium
ATGGCTGCTTTCCACTTACCCACAGCCGAAAATTTTGTTTTGCGGTTGTTTGATATCCAAGGTCGTTTGGTTTTTAGCCAACAAAATGAAGGGGTAGAGGGCGACAACACATTGCCGATTCAATTGGATGGGTTGCCAGAAGGTGTCTATATGCTTGATTTACAAGCTGGTAAGTGGCATGGGCAAAAACAGATAATTGTAAAGTAGTGCTCGTTTTAATGAAAGACAGGCGTCTTGGAACATTTGGGGCGCCCGTCTTTTTTATTATAGTAAACATTTCTGTTTATCTGACAATCCGCAATTAGGAAACAGAAACTGGAAATTTGAAATTGGCTGATTAGGTTTTGAGTGTAATTTCCAGTTTCTAATTTCCGCCACATTGTTTCCTGATAGCGGATAGTCAATTCTGTTTAATTATAGAATACATACTTGCCAAATGAAAGTGCTAGCACTGCGATAATCCGAGAGGATAGGCTTAACGCGCCACTAAGTGCATATTAGAACTTACAAGAGTCAATTCCGAATTTTGGGGGATAACCAAAATTCGGAATGACGTATGTAAACCGGACTACCTTTTCGAAATATTGCCTCAAAGTTTCCCCATCCTCATTCAAGTATCAATAAATAGCGGAGGTTTAAATAATCATTTTATGTTATGTGAAAAACGACGCCAAACTGTCCGTGTATCAGGTATTCCTTGCCTCTATCTTTGTATCAAGTTTTAGGACACCATGAGCTTCCGCATATGAGCGTAAGCCAACACGGAAAGAATTAAGCAAGTAAATGGATCGATGGAAATAATTGCTCCTTTACGCTGTCCAGAGAGGAAATCTGTACAAATTAAAAAAAACCTTTCAATTTAGTGGGCGCCGAAAAGTCGGCGCCCTTTTTTTATGCTTTCACTTAGGCTTTGGTAAGGTAAGTCTCAATTGTTCGATACGTCGGTTATCGGCGGCGGTAACTGTAAGGTGGTAATTGCCGCAAGGGATTTCTTCGCCAACGGCGGGGATGTCTCCCCGGATTTCGAGGGCTAAACCGGCCAGGGTGTCTGAATTTCCGCGTGAAGTTTCAAATACATTGGTAGGTAGCCCGGCAATTCGGCAAACATCATTTAACAAGGTTTGTCCTTCGAACAGGTAGTTAAATTCATCCAGTTTGCGATATCGGATTTCACTATCCTCATCAAATTCATCGCGAATATCACCGGTAACTTCTTCGAGAATATCTTCCAAGGTCACAATACCGGCCGAGCCGCCGTATTCATCGACAACGATGGCCATGTGCATTTTTTCCTGTTTAAATTCCTGCAATAGTTCACTGCCTCTTTTGCTCTCGGGTACCAACATCACATTGGTGCGAATGAGGCTTTGCCATTCAAAGTCAGGGGGCTTGTCGAGGTGCGGCACCAGGTCTTTTACGTATAAAATGCCTGTCACATTGTCGAGGTCTTCATCAATGACTGGGAGTCGTGAAAATTCAGATTCCTGAACGGTAAGCAGTAGGGTGTTGAAATCGGTACGGAAATCGACAGCTACTACTTTGGAACGTGGCTGCATCACTTGTTTGATGGTAACATCGCCAAATTGAACGATACTTTTTAGCAATTCAAGTTCGCGTTTTTCGCTGGTGACTGCAGCTGGCGGGGGTGGGTTTAAAACTGGTTCTACAGATGTTTCAATGGTTTTTTCACGCCGGATGAAGGGGGTAAAAAGTGTCCGCCAAATGGAAGCAAAAAGGCTAAGCCTTTGGAGCCAAAACGAGGTGTTGGCACTTTTTTTCGAAAAAACAGTGAATTGGTTCATTCCCCAAAAAAAGAGGGCGGGGATCAGGGTAATCAGCGAAGCTACAATGCCCCAAACCAATTCGGGAGCAACTGAGTTTTGTTGCGAAAAATTGAACAAAGCTGATTTTAAAGCCGAGTTGGTAAGCATCCACCAACCAATCTGCAAACCAAAAAGGATAGCGATGAGTACCCTGGCGAGTAGCAGGGCCGCCAGGGAGGAGCGTAGCTGGTCGGTAAGTAAAACAACCCTGCGTGCTGCCCGGTCGGGGAGCGTGCGGAGGATGTCCAGATCATGCGCCGAAAGATTGACCAACGCCTGTTCGCAAAGCAGGATCAACCAGTAAAATATCAACCCGAATGCGATAATTGCCATAAAAAACGGTTAAAAAAGGCAGCCTTATTTCAGGCATAGTTTGGTGCTTAATAAGGCTGCCTTATACGGTTAGAACGGCAAATCGTCGCCTTCAGCAGGCGGTGGGGCATCTTCAACGCCAACAGGTGCAGTTGCGTGCTCAGCCGCCTTGGAAGAATTGCCGGTATAACCGACTTCCGCTGCCGGGAAGCGATTTTCGGTCATGCCTTCCAGTTTTTCTAGCGTACGGAACAGGGCAGCCACAATGTCGGTGGTGGTGCGTTCGTGGCCATCTTTGTCGGTGTATTTGCGGTAGGAAATTTTGCCCTCCACATACACCAGCATACCTTTTTTCAATTGCTTTTCAGCTCTTTCTGCCAACTCGCGCCAAACGACAATGTTGTGCCACTCTGTTTGTTTTTGCCAGTTGCCTTCTTTGTCTTTGTAATTTTCGTTGGTGGCAAGAGAAAATCGGCCGACTGCGGTTCCGTTTTCGAGATGGCGAATTTCCGGGTCGCCGCCCAGATTGCCGATAAGGGTTACTTTGTTAATCATGGTTGTTAAGAAATTTGTGAAACGTGAAAATGATGTGTAAAAAGTCCTTTCAAACGAAAGTTATGTAAAGTTAAACAAATTTTTTTAAAAATCCAGAGATGATTCCGGGAAAGGCAAATTTTTTTTTCAATTCAACAATGGACGTAGAAAAGCTGCCCGAGAAGCATGCTGGGTTCACTGTTTCTAGGTTGGCATCACAGGGAAGGCGTATTTCCTGAAAAACAGCCGTCACCTGACGGTGGGTGAGCGTTTGCCTGAATGTGTCTGATTTTGGACTAATCGCTATGTCTGCCAGCATATCTGTTGCTGAAAATGCCTGTGTCGCCTGTGCTGATTCAAATGCTGCAGCATCCTCAAATGCCAGGTATGGGAATTCATGCAAACCGCGCCAGATGTCCTTTTCCTGGCGTTTTCGGATCCAAACCCGGTCGCCGCTTTTAACAACCAGATACAAGAAATACAGCTGCTTTTTAGCTTTTTTGGGTTGCCTGACCGGGTAACTGTCTTGTTGTTTTGATTTAAATGCCTGACAATGGTTTTGAAGGGTACAGCTTGGGCACTGGGGCTGGGCGGGCATACAGCACAACGCGCCAAAATCCATCATAGCCTGGTTAAAAGCACCAGGTGCTTCATGAGGTATTAATTGTTGGGCCAGGGTACTGAACTCTTTTTTTCCGGCGGTAGAATCCGATACGGTGTCGATGGCAAAAAAACGGGCTAAAATTCGAAACACGTTCCCATCAAGTACCGCATAAGGCAGCCCAAATCCAAAGGACGCAATGGCAGCGGCGGTGTAATCACCAACTCCTTTCAAGGTTCGGATTGTTTCGTACGTGTGAGGAAATCGCCCTCCAAGTTCGGTTGAAATATACTTCGCCGTAGCGTGCAGATTCCTTGCCCGGTTATAATAACCCAAACCCTCCCAATATTTAAAAAGTTCGTCTTCGGGCGCTTGCGCGAGCGCATGAACATTGGGGTATTTCAATATCAGTTTTTCATAATAAGGCCAACCTTGTTCCACCCGAGTTTGTTGAAGCACAATTTCCGACAACCAAATTTTGTAAGGGTCTTTTTCACCTTTCCAGGGCATGGGCCTTGGGTTGCCGGAAGCCCACTGAAGGAGGCCGGCGCGAAAAATTTCAACAAGTTCCGGTTGAATCATTGGTTGTCCGTCATTGACGATAATTTACTCGTAACTCATCACCAGTTCTTTCAAATCTTCCAGGTAACGAAGTTTGACGGGCTCCCTGAGCAATTTATTGGTGGTAGTGTGGAAACGGTGCGCACTTAAAAAACTTACCTGCAGGCGGTTCCATGCTTGCTCGTCATTAAGCAGGTGGTAAGCTTGGAGCTCCTCGAACAAAGTTTGTCCGATTTGGAAAAAATCTTTTCGACCCAGGTAATCAAGATCGGCGTCGCATAGAATTTCCTCCAGGATGTTTTTAGGTGATTGCGGAATTTTGGTGGCCATGATCATACTGCATATCGTTTCAATATCGGTGGCAGTATAACCGAAGCCGGGGAGGTTTTCTCTGACGATCCGGCAACCCACGGCTTCATGACCTTCATGTTTGTTTTCCACAAAACCGCAATCATGGTAAAGCGCTGCCGTTTTAACCAAGGTGATATTGTGCGAGCCGACGCCTTCGTTTTCAGCAATTTCAGCAGCCATTTTCAGTACATCCAGGGTATGATGTACGCCGTGGTAATGAAGCTTGTCGGAAAGCTCATCACGGAGTTTGGATATGATGAATTGTTTGGCTGCTTGGTAATCCATGCTGAGTGGTAAACGCCTTCAGTTCCTTTTTGTTGGATGGCTGACCGCTCAAAATTGCGGCTTTTCTTAAAATTAATGGAAGGGTTGAAAAATATTTTACAGAACTATTCAATTTTGTGCCACTTTGCAGCTTTCCTGTTGATACTTTTGGGAATCATTGCGTATAAATCCTGCTTGTCAAACAAGCAAATTGCTTCACCGCCATTTCTAATTTTAAAAAACACACACAGTTATGAATTTAATGGACATCCTTCAAAGCCAGGTTTCTGATGAAATGTTGGGCCAACTCAGCCAGCACATCGGCGCCGAGCCGGAACAAACGGCTCAAGCTACACAAGGAATTTTCGCTACGCTTCTTGGCGGATTGGCAAATAACGCTTCCACTGAAAATGGATTGGCTTCCCTCGGCGCCGCGCTCGATCGCGACCATGATGGCAGCATGCTCGACGACCTGTTCGGAATGGTTGGCGGCATGATGTCAGGTGATAATACCTCCAAATCCACCAACGGCCTTGGTATTCTCGGGCATATACTCGGCGACCGTCAGGATGCCGCTGCGGAACAAATCAGCCAGTCGTCTGGCTTGAACGTCGGCCAGGTACTGAAACTGATGCCGATCCTGGCTCCAATTCTCATGAGCGTTCTGGGCAAAACCAAAAACAGCGGAGGCCTCGATCTCGGCGGGTTGGCCGGCGTTTTATTGGGCGGCGCACAACAAGCACAACAACAACCAGGCATGGGCGATCTCATTGGCTCCGTATTGGGCCAGGTATTGGGAGGCAACCAGCAACAACAACCTCAACAACAAACCGGCGGCGGTTTGTTAGGCGGTTTGTTGGGCGGCTTGTTTGGCAAGAAATAATGATGAATGATGAATGATGAATATTAGGGGGTTAAGTGACTTGACCAATTGATAACCTTTAAGCTATTGATGGTTAAAAAAATTCATCATTCATCATTCATCATTCATCATTCTCTTCTCAGGCTTTTAACCGGGTTGGTCAATGCTGCTTTGGCGCCGTGGACGCTTACGGTTAAAAAAGTGATCAATATGGCAGCAACCCCGGCAATGGCAAACATCCACCATTCTATTTGGATGCGATAGGCGAAATCAGCCAGCCAAGCGGATGAAAAATGCCAGGCAATCGGGGAGGCAATGAGAATGGATATGGCTACCAGTTTCAAAAAATCGCGGGAAAGCAGACCGGTTATACTCATCACGGAGGCGCCTAATACGCGCCGGATTCCAATTTCCTTTACCCGTTGTTCCGCCGCAAAAGCAGCTAAACCAAATAGGCCAAGGCAGGATACCAGTAT
>JAEUUR010000523.1 GCA_016787465.1 Saprospiraceae bacterium
CCTATGCTTGAATGATACGGCCACCGTTCGATTCCCGTTCGCGCGTGTGTGCGCAACCTCCGGCACACACAAAGAATGCTCATACCCGGCCAACAACGGCTCCTATGCCATCGCTTTGACGGAGCCGGGCAGCTACGTCTTGAGCGCGGAAAGTTATCTCCCTGACATTACGCCCAATTGTCCGGACAAACTCATTGAAATCACCGATATCACCCGCGACAGCGCCGGGTTGGACTTCTACTTTTGTGGTCAACCTGCAGCCGACTTGTCGATCGCCGGTTATTGCGAACCGGCTCGGCCCGGATTCCAACATCTTACCGTATTTCGGGTTACTAACCAGGGATTTTGGAAAGCCGATACCAGCACCGTCAGTTTGAAGCTCAGCCCCTATCAGACTGCGCCACTTTTTACGCCCAGCCCTCTGCAATACGATCCTGCTACGCAACTGGCAGTTTGGAAAGTGCCGAAATTGGAATTGTATGAACAGTTCAACATAGAAATACGATCTGTCATCCAGGCAACCCTGGGCGATACGTTAAGCATTGTGGGCCAGGTATTGCCGAGTACACCGGTGGATAACAACTTGAATAACAACCAGTTTCTATGCGAAACGCTTGTTACCGGCTCCTACGATCCTAACGATAAAACAGTCAGTCCATTGGGGATGGGCGAAGAGGGCGTTATATCGCGCAACGATACCATGCTCGTATATACGATCCGGTTTCAAAACACAGGAACCGACACCGCCTTCACGGTGGTGTTGCGCGACACCCTCGACGCTTCAGTGTTCAACTTGAATTCGGTTATTCCATTGATGAGCAGTCATCCCTGCCGCATTGATTTGGAGCGGGGAAACATCCTGGTTTACACCTTCGACCCGATTTTGTTGCCCGACAGCAGCCGGTCGGAGCAGGGAAGCAAGGGTTATGCCGTATTCAGTATTCGATTAAAAAACAACCTGGCATCTAGAGTTAAAATACAGAACAAGGCTGCTATTTATTTTGATTACAACGCGCCGATCATCACCAATATCACCCAAAATACGGTACTCAGTACGCCAAATGTTTCTGAACCTGCATTCAGCGTTCAATTAATGCCCAACCCGACTGCGGATTACAGCACACTTAAGCTAGCGTGCAACAAACCGCTGGACTGGGTGAACATCAGCCTCAGCAGCGTCGATGGGCGCGAACAAAGGCCGATTTACCACGCCGAACACCCGGCAGAGTGGTTGAGTCTGCCGGTAGACTTAAGCGGCCTCGAAAGCGGAATTTATCTGGTTTGGATCAGGAGCGACAAAGGGATTGTGGTGGAGAAGGTGGTGAAGATGTGATGTGGCCCCCCAACTGCTCGGTATACCGCTTCGAGCACACCATCAAAGACCACCTGGGCCATGCGCGTATCCGTTTTGCGGATTTGAATGCCAATCATGTGGTGGTTGTGGCTTCGGATTTGGCAAGCAGGTCCAAATATTCCTTTAGGTTACTTGTATCTTTGCCCCATCATGAAAAGACCATCCATCCTCCTGCTTGGTTTCCTGGCTCTCTCCGCCTGCGCGGTTCAAAAACCCCATGGCAAAAACCGGTTGATCGTAAAAGAAATCAAAAACTCCACGGTTTTTTCCAAAGCATTCACCGGCTTTACATTATTGGATCCGAAAACCGGAAAAACACTGGTCGACCACCTGGGCGACCACTATTTCACCCCGGCCAGCAATACCAAAATCCTGACCCTGGCAGCTTGCCTGGAGGTGCTCGGCGACTCCGTGCCGGGGATGCAATTAATCCAGACGGACACCAAATTGTTGTTCAGAGGAACCGGCGACCCCACCTTCCTGCATCCTGATTTTAAGCATTGGCAGTCCTGTTTCGGCACGCTGGCAAATCCCAGATATGATTCGCTCATCAGATGTTATTATCCGCGCTCTTTTGACGCTCCCAGGTTTGGTGCAGGATGGGCCTGGGATGATTACACCGAAGATTATCAGGCAGAACGATCAGAAATGCCGATCTATGGAAATTTAATCCAAATCAATTCGAACGGTGTTGGCAACACTCAAATTACACCGGATTTTTTCCAAAAAAATTGGCAATTACGATCTGGAGGAAATCAGCCGGGCGTCGTAAGGATAGAATATGAAAACTATTGGACACTTGAGCCACGAAAAAAAGTTGACCAGGTCAGTGTGCCGATGTTTCACCCGCCCGTCGATAAATTGATCGCTGATACTATCCACCGGGATATTGAAGATTTGCGTTATTCCGAACACCCATATCAAAACCTCTATCCTACCCGTACACTGTACTCCGCACCAATTGACACCGTATTACGCCGCATGATGTGGCAAAGCGACAACTTCATCGCCGAGCAAATGCTGCTGGTGTGCGCCGGAGTAAAATACGATTTTCTGCAACAAGACACCGTCATAAAATGGATGCTCGACAGCGTGTTGACGAACCTGCCTCAACGGCCCAGATGGGTAGATGGCAGCGGGCTTTCGCGGTATAACATGAATTCGCCCCAAAGCATTGCCCAGGTGTTGTTGCATCTCTGGAAAACACAACCCGGCGAGCGCTTATTCGATTTATTTCCCAAGGGCGGGGTGAACGGCACCCTCGAATCCTGGTATGCCGGCAAAAACGGCAAACCGTATGTTTTTGCCAAAACGGGTGGTTTGCGAGGGGTAGCCTGTTTGAGCGGCTACATCAAATGCAACAGCGGTAACGTATTGATTTTCAGCTTTATGAACAATAATTTTGCTGAAAGCAGCCGCCCCTGGAAAGCCGAAATGCAACGTATTTTGGAGTTGATCAGGGATCGCTACTGAAGGGCGTGCAAAAAGTGCATGCTGCTGATCCTGAAACCTTTGTTCAGGTACAATCGGTGTGCATCGTGGCGACTTGGGCCCGAATCCAGGGTCACACAATCATAACCAAGTTCGCGTGCCGATTGAATCACAAAATCGAGCAGCATGCCGCCATAACCATTGCCTCGGTGTTCCGTGAGGGTCGATAAATCGTCGATGTAAAACTGTTTGCCGTCGTGCAGCTTTTGTTCATACCTGAAACCAATAGCCGCCGCTGCTACCCCACCCGACTCGATAAACGCAAGCCGGTATCCTTCACCGATCATATTTTTGATCAATGGTAAAAATGCCTCTTCCTTCAAATGGGGCCGCAACAGGAACATCACCGGCCAGCATTTGAGAATATCTTCGTCCGTTTGTGCTAATTGTATGCGCATCGTTTAACTGGAGTGATCTGCGACGATCACCCATTTTTTGTTGATTTTTTTCCAAAGCAAGGTGTAATGGCCGCTCAGATCGCCTGCTTTTCTTGTTAAGTGCCATTTGCCGATGACAAAGGCACTTTTGTTGGACAATTGTTCCACCGACAGTATCGTGAACTTAAGCTGTCCCATGGCATCAGGCGTCGGGTATCCTTTTTTGTAGTTTTCAAGGGTTTGCCGCCATCCATAAGTTAAGCCTTTGGAACCAATAAAACGCAAACTGTCCGATTTCCAATATCCTTCCATAAAAGCCGCCAAATCGCCGCGATTCCAGGCATTTTCCTGTTCAAGCATGATGCTTCGAATGGCCCGCTCGTCTTTGCTTTGAGCGTCCGCATCAGCGGTGCTTGCCAGCCAACATATCAAGGTTAAACAAACAGCTTGCCGCAGGTATAATTTCATGGTTTGAGTATGTTTTTAAACTTTTTTCGCACAGATTATTTTAAGTGGCTATCCGCATATTGTACAGAGGGGCGGAACCTGGGTTTAGGCGGTTAAACAAACGTTGGGCCTCTTCGAGGCCATTGGTAAACCACCGGAATTACCATAATTTGTTGTTTATCAATCCATGAAACTCCTAATCCTATTTTAGCCTCGAAGAGGCTAACCATTTGTAACTCCAACATGAACCGAAATACACCCGCCTCGAAGAGGCGTAACATCTGTCTACGTCGCCTGTTTCTTTGGATGATTATTCTACTGTACAACAAGCGGATAGCCACTTTATTTTACACAGAAAATGCTGCGGGAAGGCCTGGTCATCGGATCAATGTCACTTCACCTTTATCAATCACCAGGGAGCCGTCGCCGCGTCGCCATTTAATGACATACACGTACACATCCGACGGGGCATTTTTGTCATTCACCCTTCCATCCCAGGTGGCGGCAGGGTCCACACTGTCAACTATTTTTTGGCCCCAGCGGTTGTAGATTTCCATCCTTTCCACGGTGGCCGTTCCCTCCAGGATTGCCAATCCAAATGTGTCGTTTGATCCATCGCCATTGGGTGTAAAGGCGTTTGGTATGCGCACATCGGGCTGATAGACCCTGAATTGGACAAGCGCCGTGTCTTTACATCCGCTTGGCCCGGTTACAATCACGGTATAAAATATAGAAGTATCGACCGTTTCCGGTTGTACCGTGATCATCTGTCCGTTTCCAACAGGAGTCACTCCGTTTTCAAACCATTCGAAAGTAAAACCATTCACACTTTGCGAGGGTTTGATCACGGCATCGAGCATCACGGCTTCGCCTGCGTTAAAGGCGCTGTCGGGGTCGGCTGTAATTTCAGTTTCAAAACCTGCGAATGTGGAAACAGACACCGTATCAAACAGGAAACATTCATTGCCAGGTGTACCGTAGGTAAACTGCAACGCATAATCTACTTGCTGGGCTGCATTGAGCACATCCGTAAATGACGGCACATCCGGCCCCGGCGTCCACTGGTAGGTTCCGGTAACATTGCCGTTTGCGCTGATGGTGAATGGATCACCTGCGCAGGTTTCAATATCCTGTGAAACGGTCAGGTTGGCATTAAATACCGTTACATCAAGCGTTTTTACCAGCGTACACTCGCCAAGTTTTGCTTCCACGGTAAATTTGGTGGATTGGAACAATTCAATAACCGGTGGTATTCCCACAGAAGGAATCGCGAGTGGTGGGTCGGAACTCCAGGTGTATGACGCGCCAAGTGTTTCCACCGTATTTAACAAAATAGTGTCTCCCGGGCACAGAATGATATCCGTCGGAAACTGTACTTCTGCCGACTCGCCCTGCACGCTGATTACCACACTATCCTGGAAAGTACATCCGTTCAACTCATACGTTACAGTATATGTCGTGGTTACATCCGGTGAAACAAACACAGCTTGTCCTGTGGACCCATCGCTCCAGGAATACATGCCGCCGCCGATATTAGAAACAGCGTTCAACAGTTTTTGGTCGCCTGGGCAAATCGTATCAACTCCAATTGCATCCACTTCGGCGCCTGCAAATGTCACGGTAAATGAATCAAGGATTGAACAGCCATTCTGTGCTTCCAGGTAATACGTAATACTCTGTACCCCTGTTCCAGTCAGCGTAACCGTCGGCTGGGCAACTTGCGGAATGGTTGAAGGCGGATTGGAAGTCCAATTGTAGGCCGTCACACTTGGATCATCCACCAAATTTAAGGTAAGCTGATCACCTGCGCACAGGTTTGCCACATTTGGGAAAAGGTAATTGGGCGCCGGGTTTACCACAATTTGGACGCTTTTGGCGACCGGGCATTGGTAATATTTTCCAGACAAAGTGTAAGTAGTCGTAGAAGTGGGTGTAGCGAGTGGCGTCAAACAGTCAGGGCAACTGAGCGTGTTGTTTGGCGACCATATCAGGCTGTCAACGCCGGGTGCGGTCGCGATCAACAAAATAAAGCTATCCGGACAAATGGTTGACAATTCTGGCAAAATGGTGATTTCCGGCGGTTTGATCACGTTCACAGTGGCATAGGAAGTATCAACACAGGCGCCGTTTTGGGCAATCCGACGGTATTGAATCGTATCGCTGGGTTGTACCACTAAAAACGGAAGCGAATCCGGCGTAAGTTGAGCGGTAGCCGGCTCCCAAAAGAAGGTCAGATCAGGAAAAAGCGAGGGTTCATACAAAGGATCGGTATCCGGCCACTTGATGAGTACCTGTTGCCCGTCGCAAATGCTGGTATCAACCGGGCTGAGGTTCAGGTATGGCGGCAAGCTGTCTACCTTTACAAAAATCCGTTTGGTTTTGGTGCAACCGGGCAAGGTGACGGTAGCGGTGTAGGTTGTATCCTCTGCAGGTGTTGCTATGGCTTGATGGCCATCTACCGATAACTGAAGCTGGTACAATGGCGCCCAATTGACTTGAGTCGTTCCGGGAAATACCGTGGCATTAAAGGTGACAGAATTCCCCTTACACAGATACACCGTGTCCTGAACGTCAAAATCCAGCTGCAAATCAACTGCATTGACCGAAACCTGTTGAGAAATGGAGCAGCCCGGATTGGTCGCAGTAACGGTATACGTGTGCAAACCACCCGTTGCAGGGGTTGCGATCGGGTTCGCGGTGAGTGTGTTATTCAGCGAACCGTTATCGGGCGACCATTCAAACGTGGTTGACGGCTGTTGAGGCGTATTACCCAGCAAAATTGATTCTCCAAGACAAAACGTCGCGCCATTGATCAAAGAAACAAACGGGGACTGAAATACCCGTACCACCACCGAATCGAGGCGAGGAAAAATGCATGCCCCGCTGGTTGTTTCCAGATAATACGTGGTTGTGATATTGGGCGCAACCATCGGCGGATTGGCAACAGCGGACGTGAATCCGGGTGGATTAGAAGTCCACGCGTAGGTTGATCCAAATACAGAAGGCCCGCCCAGGGTGAGCGATTCGCCGGCACAAATCGTTGTGTCTGGCAGAATGGTTGGGGTTGGTTGTTGACCGCCGGCCACATTAATCCGGATCGTATCGGAAGCCGAGCAGTTTGGTGTGGTTACCTGGGCAATCAACAGATTAATTCCAACTTGTGTGGCCGTAAACACCGGTGAAGGGCAATCCGTACAACTCAAGCCGGGCGACCCTATCCAGGAATAGGATCCTGCCACCGGATTTTCATTGAGCGTAAAAGATGCGCCTAGGCACACGGCGGCATCCGGACCGAGATCAAGTTGCAGATAACTTATCCGAACCGTATCTTTTACAATGCGGCAGGTGGTTGCAACCTGTACGAGATAGGTTATTTCGGTAGGCGGCGTAGCCACAGGGTTTGGACATTCATTGCAGGAAAGACCAACAGAAGGTTCCCAGGCATAATCAAGCCCTCCTGTCACCTGAAGCTGCACGGATTCCCCCGGGCAAATCATGGTGTCATTTGAAACAGTAAGTCCGCCAGAAATGGGGTCCAACACACCTTCCGAAGTGCCTGAAAAATCAATGGAAATGCCATCCTCACTTTCAACAGCACCGGTGTAATCATCCAGCAATACGACGTAAATTTTGCCTTGTTGCACATCCAGCGCGCTGGTAAAACTATCATCGGTTGGTAATAGTCCTTGCCCTGGCGTAGCCGGCGATCCGCAATCGAATGCATCCGTTACCGGGTCGCCGTTGTATGGGTTTACATCCGTCAGGCCAGTTAATCCTTCCGGATTGTCAAAGTCGGGCGCGGCAGTCCACGACGATCGTACGGGTTGATTATTCGACACAAACGCACATATTTGCGAAACACTGTCGATTGGCCCCCAAACACTGAAGTCGATATCGGACGGATCGGTTGGGTCGTTGTTTTTAACCAAAAAACTGAACTTTCCATCAGCCTGGGCCGTGAAATAGAAAAAGGAGAAATTGAGGTCTATACTCGGCCCAAGAATACACCCAGCGTTCACCCCATCCACAATAAAATCCGGGTCGCCGGAGCCTGGTTCCAGCGAAATCACATTGGGCAATTCCGTATCGCAACCGTTGATGCTCAAAGCATGCTCGCAATCGGATGCCGATGGCGGCGTGGGTGGATTGGGAGGGCACACATCGGGCGTGCACAGCCAGGTAAGTTGAAATCCATCCAGGTTTAACGAGCCGTCCGATTCAAATGCAATCGTGGCGCATCCAGTGCCCGGAACGTTCAAGTGTTCTATCGTACCTGCGCCATCAAAAGAAGCAAGCAATTCACCGCCCGTACCCTGGCCTTGGTATATGCTCAACAAATCGTAGTTGTTTTCAATATTGTATTGGTGAATGGTGATTTGGATGCACTGATGAAATTCCGTGGGGCATATTGTGAATGTGTGGTTTTCATTTTCAGTATATTCATTCGTTTCGCCTCCCGAATCCCACAGCGTTCCGCTACAACTTTCAGTGCCGGCGGTTTCGCCCATGTTGTAGTCGGGTACAAATGCTTCAACACACAATTTGAACGTACCCGCATTGGGTGCGGCAGTTGCTGAATAATCATTGATGCGCAGGTAATAAGTTTCCCCGGCAACAAGGCCGAGAAAATCCATCTGAATTTCATTGATATTGAGTGCTGCGGCGGCACAATCCAATTCAGCCAACCCACCGATTGAACAATCGCCACGATACAAGGCTACTTGCGGCATTTGCAGGGTTCCGTTGCCACCGATGTTGCCCCAAACCGAAATGGTGACGTCTGTGATACTGCCATTGGCAGGCATCGTAAATTTAAACCAGACATCCCGATCCGCCAGGTTATTAAAACAACTAGGCACATTCAATACCGGATCAATCACGCTAGTGGTAGCATTGACATTGGTAAACTGTCCGGGTGTGGAACAAAACGGCACCTCTCCAAGGTCGATGGCCGTATTACATTCGTCGTTAACCGGAGATTGTGCGACAAGCAGCAGTGCAAATGCGGAGAAAAAAAGACTAAGTAGCGATTTCATGTAAAGTCGGATGAATTTGAGGCCGAAAAATACCAGCCTTTCCACGAATTTTACCAGTTCAGTCATTAAATGTCGGAGGAAAGCTGAATTCAGGTGGTGGCGTTGAGAAACCTTGCCTACTTTTGTCGCAAAATCGATGTTTTGAAAGTAAAAATTAAAAACCAGTCGCCACATCCGCTCCCGCAATATGAAACCATTGGCAGCGCAGGAATGGATCTTCGAGCAAACATTACAGAGCCCATCACTTTGCTTCCTTTGGAACGGAATTTGATTCCGACCGGGTTGTTTATTGAACTGCCCGACGGCTATGAAGCGCAAATCAGGCCACGCAGCGGCTTGGCGGCCAAACGCGGGTTGACCATGCTCAATTCACCCGGCACTATTGACAGCGATTACCGGGGGGAAATAAAGTGTATTGTCGTCAACCTTTCCAACGAACCGCAAACCATCGAACCAGGTGAACGTATTGCCCAAATGGTGATTGCAAAATATGAACACATTACCTGGGAAGCAACCGACAACCTGGAAGCCTCACAACGCGGTGGCGGCGGTTTCGGCAGCACCGGCCTCACATAAAAAAATAACATGAAAATCATCATCCCTATGGCCGGACGGGGTACCAGGTTGCGGCCCCATACGCTGACGGTACCCAAACCGCTGATCCCAGTTGCCGGCAAACCAATTATCCAACGATTGGTGGAAGACCTGGCAGCTTCCTACTCCGGTGAAATCGAAGAGATAGCCTATATCGTCGGCGATTTTGGCCCGGAGGTTGAAAAAGAATTGATCCGTATCGCAGACGCGCTCGGCGCGCGCGGGAAACTGTACCATCAGGAAAAAGCGCTGGGTGTCGGGCATGCTATCGCTTGTGCATCCGACAGCCTGAACGGCAAATGTATGATCGCATTCGCCGATACCCTTTTTAAAGCAGATTTTAGTTTTGACAACCGGGAAGACGGCGTTATCTGGACACAAAAAGTGGACGACCCGTCTGCATTTGGCGTAGTTAAACTGAATGGTTCCGGTATCATCACCGAATTTGTTGAAAAACCGAAGGACTTTGTTTCCGACCAGGCCATTGTTGGAATTTACTATTTCCGGGAAGCAGAAAAACTGCGCGATGCACTTCAACATATCATTGAAGAGAATATCCGCGAAAAAAACGAATTTCAAATTACCACAGCCCTGGAACTCCTTAAAAATCAAGGTGTTCAGTTTAAAACTGCCGCGGTGGATGAATGGCTGGATTGCGGCAACAAAGAAAACATTCTGCACTCAAACGCCCGAATGTTGGAGTTTCACAAAGATGAGCCTTTGGTTGCCCCAAATGCCCGCCTGGTTAATACCGTCATTATTCCGCCATGTTTTATCGGAGAAAATGCCGCCATACAAAACAGCGTGCTGGGTCCATACGTTAGTGTCGGAAGCAACTCTTCCGTTGAAAGTGCTGTCATTTCAAACAGCATCATCCAAAACGGATCAACCATTAAAAATGCCGTTTTAGAATCTTCAATGGTGGGCAATTCCAGCCGGTATGTAGGCACTAAATATGAACTGGATTTGGGTGATTTTTCCAATTTTTCCAAAAGATAACCGTGCAAACAAACCGTTTCACTCTTTTCGCGTTTCATCTGAATATATCCAAGCTATGAAAAACCACCTGTGTCTATTTTTTCTGTTGTGTTTTGCCGGATCGATTTATGCCCAAAACACCATCGGAGGCGTGAAAGTTTTGGTTCCGGAAGCCGAAGTAAAACGGCAAAGTCAATTTCTGGATGCCGAAAAAGAACGGCTGCTGGCCCATTGGGACAAGGCCATTTCAGGTTATAAAGCGATTGTTTTCGAATACCCTGACAACGACGCAGCATGGTATGGTCTTGCCCGTTCCTATGCCGCATCCAACGATTGGGTAAACGCTTTTGACGCCATGAATAAAGCGGTTGAAAAATCGCCCGAGAACCACTGGTATCTAATCTATCAGGCGGAACTGTATGAAAAAAACGGGCGAAATAAAGATGCGCTGGAAACCTATGAAACCTTGGTGAAACGTGCGCCCCAAACCCCTGAATTTTATGAAAAACTAGCTTACCTGGCCCTGCTCAATGAAGATCCCAAACGCGCCTTGAAAGCACTTGAAAAACTGGAACAACTTCAAGGGATCAATGAAAAAACCACCGCTCAAAAGCATTTGATCTTTGTAGGGATGGGTGAAAACAAAAAAGCGGCAGAGGAATACCGGAAACTTGCCAATGCTCATCCCAACGAGGAAAAATACCTGTATCAGCTTGCTGATTTTTACGAACGCATCAATGATAAAAACGCTTCAAAAAAAGTGTGGGCCGAGGTGCTTCAAAAATTCCCCGACGATCCATTGGCACGTTTGGCACTGGCAGAACAATCCAGTGGTTCGGAGGTGCAGTACCTTGCATCCGTGAAACCCCTGTTTGAAGATCCAAAAGTATCGATTGATAGCAAGGTTAAAGAACTGGCTCCTTTCTTACAAAAACTGGAATCCGGCACAGATGCTGCGCTCACCCAGACGATGATCGAACTAGGCGGAATACTCCAAAAAACACACCCGGATGAAGCCAAGGCATGGAGTCTTTCCGGCGATATCCTTTACCTCGCCGGACGAAATGCCGAAGCCCTTGAACGCTACAAACAATGCATCAAACTGAATGCCGGCGTTTTTTCAGTATGGAACAATACCCTCAGCATTTTGCAAGATCAAAAAAATTACCAGGAGATGCAGTCAGTGGCTGAAAAGGCTATTGATGTGTTTCCCAACCAGCCGCAGGCTTACCTGTTTTACGGCATCGCCTCCAACGCCCTGCGACAACACAACGATGCACTGAATTTATTGAATCAGGCAGTTTTAATGGCAGGCAACAACCCGACACTCAAGGCCGACATCCTGGATCAGATTGGCGAAGCTTATCTGGGCAAAGGCGACAAAGAAAAAGCCAAAGACGCCTGGAAAAAAGCATTTGATTTGACCAAAAACCCTGCCTTCGAAAAAAAGTTGAGTACCCTTTAACCAATGTAGCCGCATGGCGGCGTAACATTTGTAGCCGCATCGCGGCGCAACATTTGTAGCCGCATCGCGGCGCAACATTTGTAGCCGCATCGCGGCGCAACATTTGTAGCCGCATTGCGGCGCAACATTTGTAGCCGCATCGCGGCGTAACATTTGTAGCAGCATCGTGGCGCAATATTTGTCATTGTTCCCACAACAAATCTAAAACCCGAACATCTGTGCATTTGAAGTAGCTGAATGCATTTTCAGAAGCATGGACGAGGCAAAATTTGTTGCGAATGCGCCATTTAGGAGGCCCCCCGTCAAATTTAGGCTGCGTTAACCCAAAAAAGGATATCCGTTGTGGATCATCTTGATGTTTAGAAAAAATGTCAAGGATAAAATCCGGATCGTCGTCAAAAAAGGAAGCTTCGGTTACCGAGGCAAAAGTCAATTGGTTGAGCGATTCGATTGCCTCCGGCCATTTCCCAGGCATTGTATCAATTACCGCTATTGAAAGGCTGTCCATCCGAAGCCACCGATTCGTAGAATCCTGACACACAAAAAACGAGGTGTCTTTCCCCGGCCTGATGAACCTCACCCGGTTCCAGGTTTCAGGTGGGTTATTGATCACCCGTCTGGATTTAAAGTGAGAAATATTCAGGTAAAAACGCGGTCGAAGGTGGCCGGTCGCCAGATAAATACCGCCATGTTTTTCAAGCCGAATAAACGTGGCGACGGCGCCCGCTTCCATCACTTCCTTGCCCAAACTGAACACCTCTTGCGCGCCATGTTTATGCTCCAGACTTACTTTTAAGTCAAACCCAAAGGTATCCGGTTCCTGAGTATTTACGATTCGCAGGGCTTGAAGGTTTACAAAGGGTTGCAGCATCCATTGAACGATGGAGTCGGACGTCTGTAAAGTGTATTCGTCCTGTATGGCAAGCCAGCCGTATTCCGTTTGCTGTAGCTTGAGTTCCTGGTTTCCTGGACTTTGAACAAGGATTCCTGTTACCTCCCTGGCATTTGTTTGAATTAAAGCACGATGAATTCGGTCGCTTTTAAACCAGGGAGCATACCTTGCCACCAGGCCGAGCAACAGCACCAGGAGAAAAATGAAAAGCAGGTGTTTGTTTTTCATAGGATGTTTAGGGGATCGGAAATCATTTTATTTCCCATTCATGTACTCCGCCCGAAACGCCCTCTTTAAAAGTCATTTCCAGGCGCATGGCCGTGGTTTTTACCGGTTCGAATTGTACTTCGTTCCATGCGTCGATCAGTACCGGAAAGCCACCGGGAGCATATACCGGTTTCCACTCGCCATTTTCCAGATAAAGCAGTCGCCAGGATGCCGGCACTCGGCATCCACCGCCGCTTCGTTCATCATCGAACCAATAAACGCGCACGGTGCCCAGCTGTTCTGCCTTTTTAAAATCGTATTGCAGCCATTCCGTGGCGCCAAATTTTGGCCACCAATGCACAAACGGGTTTTCCTGATCATTCGAATTTTTGGGTACAAATTGATCGGCCACAGCCGGAAGTGCATTTTGGAGGCCTTCGGATGCACTTATTTTACTTTCGGAAGCGACGGTCGCTTGCGCGGCTACACGCGCACCGCGCAAGTTGTTGGGAATCCACACGCGCATAAAATCCTTCCCCCTGTTGGCCCAGGCGTAATAAGGCACAGCTTTAAGCTTAACGGTGGTCAGGTCTGCTTTTTCCGGTGAAATGATTTTATTCACCACAAAACCGCGGAAATTCAGGGTTGTAACGCCCCCCAGGAGTCCGGGTTCAAACGTGTTGGTAATGGGTTCGTCGTCGGGCAGGTATAGATGGGGAATCCGCGGATCGGATTGATCTTTGGCTTCCAGGCAATACATCAGTGGCCCGCGTTGAAGGGCCACATGGTGCATATCTGCTTCCACCTTGGGGTTGGCTTCAATTCTGCGCACCTGCATGGGGAATTCCAGCTCCACATAATCGCCGGTGTTCCATTTCCGGTCGATCACCGCATAGCCGAGTTCAAATTTGGGAGAAATAGCCTGGCCATTCAGTTTGATCACTACATTTCCGGAAATATCCTGGAATCGGTACAAATCCAGCGGAACCGCGTCGCCTTTGGCCCAGCCTGGTATACGGAGGTACAAAATGAATGTATTGGGTTTGGCAGGGTTGACTTTAATTTTCACACGGCCCTCCCACGGATATTCTGTTTCCTGTACCAATTCAACAGCCACTTTCTGCCCTTTGCTATTGATATTTTCCAGGGTGGTTTTATTGGCGCCGTACAAATTGACGTAAATGGAATTGCCGTTTTTACTGTAAAACATTTCCGCCAGGGATGCGTAAAACCTGGTCAGGTTGGACGGGCAGCATGCGCAACCAAACCAGGGCGTCCTTTCCACATTCTGCCGACTTTCAAGCGGGTTTGGATAAAAAAATGCATTCCCGGTAAGAGAAAGTCCGGCATTGAGCGCATTGTATAACGTTCTTTCCAACACATCGACATAACGGGCATCGCCGCTGAGCAGAAACATGCGGTGGCACCACCATACAAAAGCGATGGAGGAGCAGGTTTCACAATAAGCGCTGTAGTTGGGTAGTTCATACGGGGCAGAAAAACCTTCATTGCTTCCGGTGGAACCGACACCTCCGGTGATATACATTTTTTTACCGACGATATCTTCCCAAACGGAGGTCATTGCCTCGCGGTATTCATCGGTTTGAGTGAATGCCGTCACGTCGGCAGCAGCGGAAAACATATATCCAAGTCGAACAGCATGGCCAACGGCTTCGCGCTGATCCTTCACTTTCTGGTGATTTTGCATATAAGCTTCGCCGTATCCGCGTACATCGAGGAAGAACTTAGCTTGTTCGAGGAAACGTTTATCGCCGGTGATTTGGTACAGTTTCACCAGCCCGATTTCCACCTCCTGATGCCCCGGCGCTTTTTCCAATTTACCTTTTCCGAGGTCTTTGAGGAGGAGTTCAGCATTTTTAAGGGCAATATCGAGCAGGTTGCGTTTGCCGGTGGCCTGAAACCAGGCTACGGCGGCTTCGTACAAATGGCCGGCGCAGTAGGTTTCGTGGCTGTGTTGATCTTCTTTGGCCCAGCGCGGATCTTCCGCCTTGATCAGTACCTGTTTTTTTTCATCCTCTGAATTCCATTCGCCATTTTTTTTGCGCCTTTCAGCGATGGTGCGCCAAGTATAAATATAGCCATCGGGTTCCTGTGCAGCAGCGATCTTAGCAATCAGACTGTCGACGCGCGCCTCCAGTTTTTTATCCGGACTGGTTCTCAAGCTGTGCGCAGCGCCTTCGATGGCCTTGTATACGTCGGAATCATCAAAGCCGTAATTAGAGCAGAACGCGCCCGATGCGCTGGCTACGTTTTCAAAATTTTTGATCCTGCCGGTTTCTTCGTTTTTTTGAAACGTATGAGGAATGGTCACCTTACGTACTACTTCCTGGCGGGGCTTCCAGAATTTATCAGTGAGTGTAACCTGTTGAAAAGGAACGGGTTGAATGGGGTAACGTTGGGCGTTGGCTCGGGTAAAGGCGAAGAGTAAACAGAGAATGAGTAATCGATTCATCGTGTAATTATTAAATTTGAGATGCAATAGTAAAAGTTCGTGGTGAATTCCGGCATTCACCTTTGTCCTAATTTCAATATTTGACAAGAACATCCCGTTTAAATCAACGGAATTGATTCGCCTGCCGGCTATTTCAGATAAATTCAAAATAGTGAAAATTGGCGATACATGTTTTTATTTTCACTCGACTGACCCTTTAGCCATGAATAGTCGTGTATTTTTGCGCCTCAATCGAACCAACGCATGAACTATATCGGCGAACATCTTTTTCCCGGCCAGATCGGACACCTTTGCGTGGTGCTTTCGTTTGTAGCTGCACTCTTGGCTACATTTTCCTATTTTAAAGCAACCACACAACGCCAGACACCTCAGGAACTTGGGTGGCGTAAGATTGCCAGGTATGCATTTGCCGTACACAGCCTGAGCACCCTGGCTGTCATTGGTATTTTGTTTTACATCCTGACCGGCAAGATGTACGAATATCAATACGCCTGGGCTAATATTTCAGATGATTTGCCGGTTCAATACGTTTTTTCAGCATTCTGGAAAGAGCAACAGGGCAGTTTTCTGCTCTGGAGTTTTTGGCACATTGGCCTGGCGCTCGTGTTGATCCTGCGTGCCGGACGTTGGGAAGCGCCTGTGATGACGATGATTGCACTGGCAGAAGTCATCATCACAAGCATGATATTGGGTTTGTATTTTAACCACTTCCGCCTGGGCGCCAGTCCGTTCGATTTACTGCGCGAAACCATGGATGCCCCGATTTTTAACCAGGCGGATTATTTGTCAAAAATCAAAGGAAACGGCCTCAATCCGCTGCTTCAAAACTATTGGATGACCATCCACCCACCAACCCTGTTTTTGGGTTTTGCTTCAACCATTGTTCCTTTCGGATTTGCCGTTGCCGGGTTGTGGTTGCGCGAACACAAAGAATGGATGAAACCGGCATTCAACTGGTCGTTATTCTCTGCGGCTATCCTGGGCACCGGCATTCTGATGGGCGGCGCCTGGGCGTACGAAGCGCTTTCGTTTGCCGGTTACTGGGCATGGGACCCTGTTGAAAACGCCTCTTTAGTGCCCTGGCTTACCCTGGTTGCCGGCATACACACCCACATGGTGGCACGGGCAACCGGCTTTTCCATTCGAAGCACATACGGTTTTTATATCCTTACTTTTGTACTGATCCTTTATTCCACCTACCTCACACGAAGCGGTGTGCTGGGAGATACCTCCGTACACTCTTTCACCGAAATGGGACTGGGTTATCAGCTCATTTTATTTGTTGTCGTTTTCAAACTTTTGGGACTTTGGTTATGGATCAGCCGGTATAAGGATGTACCCGATGTAGTGAATCCGGTGCAAAACAAGGTTAATTTCGTTGTAGCGGAAGATGGCACTGAAAAGGCTGAAATGCACGTTGAAATCAACCAAAAAGTAGAAGAAAACGCCAATTCCAGGGAATTTTGGATGTTCATTGGCGCCTTGGTGCTTTTGTTTTCCGCATTGCTCATTACAGGCGCCACCTCGCTTCCTGTTTTTAATAAAATTGTGAAGTTTTTCAACCCGGAATACGTTGGCCATGCCCTCCGCGATCCGGTAGAACACCACAACCGTTATCAAATGTGGATTGCGGTGTTTATAGGCGTGCTCAGCGGTATCGGGCTTTTCACTCGTTATGGAGAAAGAAACTGGAAAGGACGGGTTAAAAAATTCACCTTCCACATGGCGTTATCTGCCATTTTAGCCACCTTGCTCACAATCCTCAACCGCCAATGGATTGAAGTGCATGCCTGGCAACTGTATGCGCTTTTATTCTCCGCCATGTTCGCCGTGGCTTCCAACCTCGATTACCTGATTGTTGTGGCAAAGGGCAATCTTAAAGTGGCTTCCTCCGCAGTTTCCCACTTTGGGTTTGGCGTACTGATTCTCGGAATATTAAGCACAGGGCTGGGTAAAGCCTGGATATCATCGAACAAATTCGTGATGCGCGATATGATCAACGACGCCACGGAGGAAGACCTGAGTAAAAATGTTATCCTGTTGCGCGAGGCCCCGATGCCGATCAAAGATTTTAATGCTACCTACCTGAAAGATACCATCGAAAGGCAAACCCGCACATTTACGGTGAACTTCCAACGGCGCGATGAAAATGGCAACCTGACCGGCGAATCGTTTGATTTATATCCGAATGTGATGTACGACCGCCAGTTCACCAAAGTAGTGGCAAACAACCCTTCTACCAAACACTACTGGAGTTATGATGTGTTCACCATGATCACCTCGTTGCCCAAATCTGAAATTGATCCTCAATTTGCCAAACAGCAGGAAGACAGTATCAAATACGTCGCCTACGCTGCTGCGCCGGGCGATACGGAGCGCACCGGAAAGCAAATTCTGGTGTTAGAATCCATCACCAAATCGCCGAAACATCACGATTATGAGCCGCGAAAAGGAGACCTAGCGATCGGACTTAATTTCAAAGTGTTCGACAAAGAAAACCCGGAAAAAGCCTACCCAGCGGCGCCAATGATGTATGTACGGCCGGAGTCCGGCGGGTTTACCAATCCGGCAGTTGTCAACCAACTTGAAATGAAAATACGGCTTACCGAACCTACCTTGCAAGCTGTGTTTGAAGCTGAGGAAG
>JAEUUR010000550.1 GCA_016787465.1 Saprospiraceae bacterium
CTGGCTGCTACTTTATAATAAAGGTTTTGAAAATTCTGGCTTGATAACAATTGATAAGCCTCTTCGAACAAGCCTTGATGAAAATGGCAAACAGCCAGATTGAATTGATAGGTTTCTTCAGAGGCGTAGCCTCCTGCAAAACGGTTGCGGTGGGTATTCAAAAAATCAAGTACCCAATCGGTATCGCCGGCCCTCAAGCCCAATGTAACCATGTTCAGCGCTGTTTCCGGCATGATTTTCTGGTCAAAGTACAGCCAGCCCTTATCCAGGTGTTTTTTATATAATTCCATTGCCACATTCAGATATGCTGCTTTACCCTTATTGTATTGAGCAATGGCATGAATCCGAAGGATGGTTTGCAATGATTTTATGTTTTCGGCAGGCAAGTTTCCCTCTGAGGCATCCAACAAGCGTTTGAGTTGGTCGAATGTGTTTCCCGTATCGTTTTGGCTGTATTTTAGCAATTGATAGGCAAGGAAATAGGCTTTGATCAATGGATTTTGCAAATAGGCACTTTGTTCGATCGAGGGCAGCAAATGGTCAAGCCAGGCCAAGGGCTGGTGCATATTAATTTGGTGATGAATACCCTGGCTGTGAAGCCCGCACGCATATTCAAGTCGCAATACCAGGTAATGCTGGTCCAGGGCCATCAGGGCATGTGATATGTATTGGTCGGTGGTATTAAGCCCTTTGTTTTGGTGGAGGTAAGCAAGTGCCTTGTGGGTTTGAAACTGTTGCCAGTACAAATCAGTATGTGCCAAATCGTTTTTGGGGTGGGAAAGTTTCGATGCATTGCTCACCAACAGCGATTCTGCCAAGTCCGGCAAATTGTGGTGTATAAAGTAATTTGCCAAATCGACGGCATCCGAATCCGGGCGCTCCCGGTATTCACACAGTACAAACTCGCATGTTAATTTATACATGTGACTCATCAACTTCTCCAACTTGCCACTTACCAAAACCGTTCCTGGGAAAACGAATACATATGCTGCTTCTTTGTTAAATCCTTGCTTTGAAAAATGACGCCGAAAGGAATAACAAAAATGGAATAAGCGCAGAATTGCCGCCGACTCCTTACCTCGGTTGTGATACGGAGACTGAAGGAATAATCGAAATTCTTTCCACTTTGCCTCATCAAAGGTTGCCAGGGTTAAAATGAGTTTGCTTTTTCGCATCATTTTTAAAAAATTAACCGGCTGATTCACAAAGTTTTTGGGAAAAACTGCCAAAAAACGTTATCAGATTTAAAGCAGGCATTGCGGTAATTTGCCACATTAAAACAATCAAATAATGAAACAACTTTTCACGAAACAGACTTTTTCCGTAACCGCAATTATCCTTTTAGGTTTTGGCGCCCGACTTTCTGCACAACCTGCACCAATCGTTTCCCAGGGCAACCTTAATCAATTTATCGCTGAAATGGATGACTATTACAGTGGTATGATAGATATTCCATTGGCAAATATAGGCTCCTATCTATCTCCGTTGCTGCCCAGCCAACCAAATGGTTGCAACCACCCCATCGGTATTACCTATGAAATGACTGATTTGACAGCAGCTTTCGATTGGTCCAACGCACCAAATGCCTCTGAATACCGCGTAGGTTATCTGAATCTAAAGACTGGAGCCAATACCGTCACCACAACGACAACCTCCCAACAACAATTTGCGCCGCTCCAAAACGGATTTTATCTGTTTGTGTTTCAAAGTAAATGCGGCGGTTCCTGGTCGAATGCCTACATCATCATCATTGAAAAGGTGGTAGCTCTTCAAATAAATCCATTATTGAGCTGCGACTGTTCTGGGCTGGAGACGCTATATTCTCCAGGAATTGACCTGCTTAGTTACCCTGAATTTCAGATATTATTGAAAATCGGTTTTGAAACAGTATATTCGATCAAGTTTGTTCAACAGGAAGGAGAAAATGAAGGAAACGAATTCCCGATCTATGATGTCAACCCGAATTGTGGCAAATTGAATCTGAATTTCAGAAATGAAATCTTCTATCCGGCAACACTCAATGGCTATAAATCATCGCTTCTGTTTGATGAGGGCGAGAACGGCGAATTAGCAATTATCACCAATGCCGGTTTTCCCTACTCCATTTATTTTAAACCTTGTGGTCAGCGGCAAAACCGGGAAAACACAACAATCAATTTGACTGAAAACGCTACAGTGACAGTTCAACCCAATCCGGTGGTCGACTGGTGCTATTTGTCGATTCCAGGGCTAAATGAAGCTGAAGTATCCATAACTATTTGGGATATGTCAGGACGCATGTCTACAAATTTTAACCTGGAAGTTTCGGCATCTGATCACGATTTGAATTTAAATCTTGTAAGTCTGCCCAAAGGAATGTATACCTTAAAAATTAGCACAAAAGCATGGCAGGAATCCCGGCTTTTAGTGAAACAATAGCCCAAATTCCAAATTGGAAAGATGGTCAAAATAAGTTATTGGAATGAAAAACGGAGTGAGCGGATGTTTGCAATTGAAAACTGATTGCAATCAAAAAATTCATTGTTCATTCTCTAACTTCATCTCAATTATGAAAAATTTCAAACTTGTTTCGGCTACGCTGATCGTCGCTTTGTTTGCGCTTGCCGCATGGACAGAACCAACACAACCTGTTGTTAAAAAGGAGATTACGCAGGAAGTTTCATGCCTGGATGTTACAACGGAAGAGTTGACTTGTGAAGCGCCTCTTGTACTAGCAACA
>JAEUUR010000563.1 GCA_016787465.1 Saprospiraceae bacterium
AAACTGTTCGATTGTTGTTAGCTTGACAAGAAAGACATTTCAAAGGCTCGCTTGTTCAAATTCTTAGACAACTGCGCTTTATCTTCGGACGAAATCAAATTACAGTCGGATTATTTCCACAGCCGTAGAAACAACACTTCCAAAGCCAGGAACAACAAGGCAAACACCACGCACCAACGCCAGAGTACGATACCTTTTTCTTGTTCATCCACCACCTGGCTGAAATTTGCTTCCATACTTTCAGACAACACCTTGAAATTGGCAGGTAATCCTTCTCCAAGTTGTTCCGGCGATTTGTAGCTCAGATCGCTTTCTTTTCTGTCGTAGTTATAGGCGAACTCGGCAAGCGTAGTGTCTGCTTGAAGTTTAAGTCGGTACCAGCCGGCTTGTTGTACCTGAGTACCTGGTGTGAGTAATACCTTGGAGCCGAAAATGCGCTGTTCGGGAATAAACTCGCCTGTTGTATTGGCGTCTTGGTTGTTTGCAGCAGGTTCTTCTTTCGAGCGTTCTTCTACCAGGGTCAGTTTATATATGGTTTCGCCGCTGGTGGCTATCTTATGGCGGGCTTCCAACACTTCGTCTTTTCCGATGATATGCGCAACCTGTCGGCTTTTTGATCCGGCCACCGCCATTTTGAACAACATCGGGACAAATATTTCAGCATTGCGGATCAAATCATTTACCTGTTCTTTCAACGGTGCAGCAGCCATGTACATGGCGCCTTCACCGACCTGATATTTTGCCAGAAAGGCGCTGCCATCGCGGTAGGTTACAATTTGTTCTCCGCTTGACGGCGGCAATTTATAGTTTCCTTGAGTGGCTGGCAACCTGAGGTTGGCGCTTTTATTAAGGAACACGTCCCTGAAAATAAACTCCTCCGTATTCACCTGACTTGCTTGTCGGGGAGCTGGCTCATAAGGCCCTAGGTTCGCTGCTCCATAAGCTTGAAGCAACAAATTGTACGCATTCAGATCGGCTGTCTGACTGGGGAATACCAATACATTCCCTCCGTTTTGGGAGAATGATTTCAATTCATTGATCAAACCGGATGAAATAACGGTAAGCTCATCCAGTACGATTAGTTGATAATCACCGAATTTGGAATAGTCCAATGCCCGTGCATCGGCTGCGTCGACGTGCGCATATTTGGCGCCGGCAAACGCATTAACAACATATGGATTTACTTGCCCAGCATGAATAGCCAGGATATTTACCCGCTCTGCAACATTAAATGCCAGGTAAAAATCATCATCAAACTGAACCGGATAATCCGTTACCGATACCCGTGCTTCATGCCAACCTGCATGGAGAATATTAAATGGGATGGTATCAAGTTTGGAACTGTTCGCAGGTATGGACAGTGCTCCTACCGGTTTGGTTTGGCCATCGTGCCGAAGTGTCAGGCGAATTTCTTCTGCCGCTTCGTCGCTGCGATTACTGATACGAACAAACAGGTTGGAAGGTTGATTAAGAATTTGGACAGGACTTTCGAACCAAACGCTGTCAATTGAAATATTGCGTTCCTGCACAGCCCGCATGGGTACCAGGTTTACTTCTAACAAAGAATCCTTGAAGGTGGAAAAATCACTGATATTGTTCTGATAATCGCTGATCAGGTAGGTAATTTTATTTTCCTGTTTACCGGTATTGAGACATTGTTGCTGCCGGATCAACACCTTGGATAATTCGCGGGAGGCTGGACTGGTGCGAATCTCTTCGATCCGGTTGAGGGCATCTTCTTTACTCACCAATCGCTGGTCGCGGCCTTCGAAATCATTGGTAAGCACCTGGAACCGATCATCCGCGTTAAATGCAGAAATGATATCTCTTGCCCGTTGTTTGGAAAGTTCAAGCAACGGCGCATCTTTAGACAGCGCATTCATACTGAACGAGTTATCCACATAAACACTCACCGCCCGCTGTCCTTTTTTTACACCGGCGGATAGCGGGATAAAAGGCTGGGCGAAAGCAAGCACCATGGCGGCAATTGCCAGGCAACGCATGAGCAGCACCAACAAGTTGCGCAATTTCTGGCGGTTGCTGGTTTCTTCTTTTACTTCCTTCAAAAAACGGACATTGGTGAAATAGACCCGTTTAAAGCGGCGGAAGTAAAAAAGATGAATAATGATTGGTATCGAAATAACTGCCAAAGCAGCCAAAAATCCGGGAAATAGAAATTGCATCTTTGAGTGGTTTCCGGCTTAGAACATCCGGTTTGAATATAGGTTCTGGGTTCATTTGTTTTTAGCTTCGCAAAATTGAAGGTTTTCTCTCTAATGATCACCATTCATTTGCCGAATGCTAAAAGATTTCACTTCAATGACGCAAAAATGCCGGATATTCGCCAATCAAACACAATTTTCTCCATGAAAGCATACCACGATTTGCTCCGACACATACTGGAACACGGCGCACAAAAATCTGACCGAACCGGAACAGGCACCATCAGCGTTTTTGGATACCAGATGCGCTTCGACCTGTCGGAAGGCTTTCCATTGCTCACCACCAAAAAAGTTCACCTGAAAAGCGTCATTCATGAACTGCTTTGGTTTTTACAAGGAGATACGAACATACGCTACCTGAAAGAAAACGGCGTGAGTATTTGGGATGAATGGGCCAATGAACAGGGCGATTTAGGGCCGGTTTACGGCAAACAATGGCGCTCCTGGGCTTCCCCCGACGGGCGCACAATTGATCAGATCAGTGAAGTAGTACAAACCTTAAAGAAAAACCCCGACAGCCGACGGATCATCGTTTCTGCCTGGAACCCTGCCGACATACCCAACATGGCCCTGGCTCCTTGTCATTGCCTTTTTCAGTTTTATGTAGCAAATGGCAAATTGTCGTGCCAATTGTACCAACGGAGCGCCGATGTATTTCTTGGAGTACCTTTCAACATCGCATCTTATGCGCTGCTCACCATGATGATGGCACAAGTTTGCGACCTTCAACCCGGCGATTTTATTTGGACAGGCGGCGATACGCACTTGTATGTCAACCATTTGGAACAGGTGGAAACACAACTTTCCAGAACATTCAAGCCTTTGCCGCAAATGAAAATGAACAAAGAGGTGGACGATATTTTTTCCTTTAAGTTTGAAGATTTTGAGTTGCTGAACTACGATCCATGGCCCGGTATCAAAGCGCCGGTTGCCGTGTAAGAAACGCCCATTATGCGCCGAATTGCCGTCACAGATATTCACGGATGTAAAAAAACACTGGAATCCCTGCTCGATCGATTGGCTTTGAGCCAGGCTGATCATTTGTACATGCTGGGTGATTATGTAGACCGTGGGCCGGATTCCAAAGGCGTTATCGATTTGATTTGGCAATTGCAACGACAAGGTTATCCAATTACCTGCATACGCGGCAACCATGAAGAACTGGTGCTGCGTGCGGCTTCGGGCAATTTTAGATTTTTGGAAAGGTGGTTGTTGACAGACGGAAAAGTCACTATGGATAGTTTTGGCGTTAGCCGTTGTACTGATATACCGCAGGAATACCTCGACTGGATGAAAAACCTACCCTATTTCCATGAAATCGATGGTTATATCCTGGTGCATGCCGGGCTCGATTTTTCCCTCGATGATCCCTTGTCAGATACCACAGAAATGTGCTGGTTACGACACTGGTATCCACAAATCAGGTATCAATGGTTGGGGCACAAAACGATTTTACACGGGCACACACCCGTTGGTTCCCATGTAATCAGTGAACAACTCAATCACATTGATCAGGCCAAATATCTTGACCTGGATTGCGGATGTGTGTATGCCAATATGGAACATTTGAAAGGCCCCAATTTGGGACAATTGGCGGCTTTCGATATGGACAACCGCGAACTGTTTTTTGAACCCTTTCGTGGCTAAGGCTATTCAACGCATCAATACTTCTACATTTCCCGCCACTTCAAGACCCGCATTTCGGCCTTTGCCTTCAAAGATCCTCTTTTTGTTTTCGAGTAACTCCACGTGTACAGTTGCCAACAGACTTTCCTGTATTTTACCCGTCATTTCGCCGGAGATGGGGGAACGCAAAGGAGTACCCGGCGCTTGAAAGGCCTGAATGCGGAGCTCCAGTTTGGGCGATTTAAAATTCAACTCCAATCCTGCGTCCGAGATATGCAGGTGCTTGCGTGCTCCGGTATACGTAGCGAATTTGAACAACCGCCCGTCAAGCCAAAAACCACTGATAAACCCGATAAAATGGCTGTTGAGCCAGGGTATATGGGCCACGGAAGCCATCAGCGAAGCTCTGTCATGGGTATCAAAATGATTGCTTTGCATCCAGACGTAGGCACGCGGAAACGACCGCCCCCAATCTTTTTCAGTATATCCTTTACCACC
>JAEUUR010000574.1 GCA_016787465.1 Saprospiraceae bacterium
GAGCGCATGGCCCGGTTCTGGCGACCATTTCCAACTGACCCTGGGAGTCAGGATGTGGCGGTGAATGCTGTTGTAATCATAACGCAGGCCTCCAAGCAGGGTGTTCCGGTTGTTCAACCGGAACATCGATTGCAGAAAAACCCCCGGAAGCCAGGTGCGGGAAACGGACGTGGTGGCAGGCGTATTGTCGTTGTAAAAAGTATATCGAACAGCGGCTCCGATCAAAGTTTCCACCTGTTCGTTATGATTGATCGTGGTACTTAACTGGCCAAATGTAATGTGTTGGTTTCCAAGGAAAAGTGTTGTTCCGTAAGCTGAATTCTGGTGATGCAGGTTGCCTGAAAGGTCGAGTTGAAATAGTTGTTTTCGAATGTTGAACGGAAGTTTTGCAATCAACTCGAAACGTTTGGTATAGATACTTTCACCGTATATACTGTCGGTGCCTCGCCATTGGGGGCTCCATTGTAATTCGCCGCCCCAGCGGTCTTCATAAATATAGCGCCAGCCCAGGGTGGCAAATTGCTGGTTTTTCAGTGCAACGGCAGTTTTGTTAAAAATTGAAATGCGGTGTTGCAACGCTACATCCGTAAAATTATCGCCGTTGATGTCCTGCGGATTTTGGTAGTTGAAATAATTTACACCGGTCAGGTTGCGCGCCTTGCCAATTCGACTGTTATAGGCTAATTCAGTATTAAATTCCTGGTTTGACGCCATATAAACATCCGCAAATAACCGGGGCGCCGATTGGGTATTTTTGGTAATGATATTGACCACTCCTCCCACAGCCTCCGAGCCGAACAGCACCCCCGCCGGCCCTTTGATGATCTCAATGCGATCGACAATCCCGTTTGGAATACCGCTCAACCCGTAAACCGAAGCCAGACCGCCAACCAGCGGCATTCCGTCGATGGTAACCATGGTATATGGCCCTTCCATGCCATTGATGTGAATATCTCCAGTATTACAAACGTTGCAATTAAGTTGCGGTTTTACACCATTCACTGCTACGAGCGCTTCAAAAATGGAAGGTGAGGCGCTTTTTTGAAAAAAGCGATGGGTGTATATTTCTACCGGAATGGGCGAAACATCTTTGCTCACTTCTTTCATGGTTGCTGTTACCACCACCGTGCCCAACAGGCTTTCATCGGGTTCAATCAGGATAACGCGCGCAGGCGGAATCGCGCCTGCCCAAGGGCGATATCCGATACAGTGGACATGGATTTGAGCCTCTTTAAAGTCGGCAGGAATTATTATCGCGCCTGCAGAATCCGTAACTGCGCCCCAATGCTGCATTTTAGCCGAGAGGGTTGCGCCCACTACGGGTTCTTTACTGGTCGCGTCTAACACCGAAACCGTCAGTTGATTTTGAGCTGAAAGTAATGCAGGCGTACAGAGCCATGGTAGCCATCGAAGGAATATGAACAGAGGTTTCATTTTTTTTCAGGTTTTTGAATCGGCACAAAAATAATAATTTTATTAACATTAAAAATAAAATTTAGTTTAGTCTAAAAATTATATCCTAGTTGCTTGATCATCCTGACAGTTGATCCCAATCATTTTCAGGTAGAAAAATACTCCCCAGTTTTGCAGTGAAATTCAATGATTGTTTCAAATTGTACGGGATTGGATTGGATGATTTACAAAACAAACCCGCGACACTGCTCGATAAGAGCTTCAAAATATCAAAGTATGAAACTGCATATTTCTTCCGACCGCACCATTGGACAAATTCAAGATGAATTTGCTGCGGAATATCCCAATTTGAAATTGGTGTTTTTTTCAAAAGCACACAAAGCGTACAAAGGCAGCCCGGCTAAATATTTGATCTCTGATCGTGAAACTACCATCGGTTCTATGCTTCAGGGTAAAGAAGTGCATGCCGAATTATTTGTGGAGCCTGAAATGCCGGTATGGCAATTGGAACGACTTTTTGAATTGGAATACCACCTGCACATTCAGGTGTTCCGCCGTTCCGGCAATACTTGGCTGGAAACTTCGGTAACGGACGACCTGAGTTTGGAGGATCAAGAGGTAAAAGGCAAAGACTCGCTCCGGCATCAGTATCAGTTCGTCGATCCACTCGATTACAAAGAGCAAGATTGATTAGCCTGGAAATTTTCAACTTAAAAACATACGACAATGAAAACGATTCTAGTGCCTACCGATTTTTCGAAGTGCGCTAACAATGCCATGATGTATGCATTGGAAGTCGCCAAACGGATACAAGCCAAAATTGTAACGCTGTACGTTGTTTTTCCCAATGAGGGGGTTGATAATAATATGTACGATGCGTTTATGATCGACGACTATCTGGCGCAACGCACCAAGGCGATGCAATCGTGGATTAAAAAATTCAAACGCAGCGAACATGTCAGGGATGTGCCTGTGGAAACGGATTGCCGGATTGGCTTTCCTGTTACCACCATTACCCATGTTGCCGGTGAATTGAATGCAGATTTGATCATTATGGGTACTACGGGCGCCGCAGGTTTGAAGGGCGTTCTGTTAGGCAGTACCGCCGGAGGGGTGCTGGTGAGCAGCAACCGACCCGTGCTTGTAGTTCCCAAAGTTGCTTCCTTCAGAAATTATGCGCGTTTCGTGCTGGCCACCGACTTTAAGATGCGACTTGATAAACGATCCATGGAGGTTTTGAAAGGTTTATTAAATATTGAACA
>JAEUUR010000615.1 GCA_016787465.1 Saprospiraceae bacterium
ATCAGAAAGTTGAAATAAGTGGTGAGCGATATACTGACCAAATTAAAAATTAAATCTCCGCACAGGCTCCTGAGCGTACACGCGCCCGGGAGCTTTGCGGCAGATTTGTGTGTCGAAGCCGGGTGTGTCGTAACCGCTGATGAAAGGACGCCTACGACAGCATCCACTGGTTCGTAACCACCCAGGCAGCCGTGGAAGCTGAAATCGATCAGATTTTGTCGCTGGCTACGCCAGGTATGCCCATTTGGGCCTATTTCCCGAAACACAGCAGCGGTGTTCAAACCGACCTGACACGCGATAAGGGATGGGATAAATTGTTTACCAACCCCGATTTGCGCTACCTCAACCTAATCTCGTTCAACGATACCTGGTCGGCATTTTCATTTCGGAAAAAAACCGATAAAGACCGGAAGGAAACGGCCAAACCCAAAGCAGAGCGGGCTATTTTCCAATACGCCGATTCTAAAACCAAAACCATCATGCTTCCCGACGATGTGCTTGAAATACTCACACTACATCCGGTTGAAAAAGCGCGGTTTGATACGCTTGCATTCAGTCACAAGCGGGAATACATCGAATGGATCATTGAAGCCAAACGTCCTGAAACCCGGCAAAACCGGCTTCAAGGGTTAATAGAACGTCTGGGCAAAGGATAGACGCTCAAGCTTGTTGAAGGTTCGTTAATTCCTGCAAAGCTTCGTAGTTGGTCAGGTCGTGCATGGAGGGCACCACTGAAACATACCCGTTCTCCAGCGCCCATACGTCGGTATCGTTGCCCTGGTCTTCGTTTACAAACTCACCTGTCAGCCAATAGTAAGGGTGGCCGCTTGGGTCGCGCCCTTCCACGAATTTTTCGACCCACCGGGCATCTGCCTGGCGGCACATACGAAGTCCTTTGATTTCCGTCGGCGGCAGCTTGGGGATATTGACATTGAGCAACTGACCATGTTTAAATGGGCGATCCAGCATGAACTGCATCACTTTTTTTACCCAGGGTTGGGCGGGGCGAAAATCGGCGTCGAAACTGAAATCGAGCAAGGAAAAACCGACGGCACGAATGCCTTCAAGCGCTGCTTCCATCGCAGCCGACATGGTGCCCGAATACAAAATATTGATGCTGGCATTGCTGCCATGGTTGATACCCGACACGCAAAGGTCGATGTTGCGGTCTTTTAGCACCACATGTTTGGCTAGTTTGACACAGTCCACCGGCGTACCGGAGCATTCCCATGCTTCGATATCGGTAAACACTTTTACTTTTTTCAACCGAAGCGGATCATGAATAGTGATGGCGTGGCCTTTGCCGCTTTGCGGCGAATCAGGTGCTACCACCACCACTTCGCCTAATTCAGCGGCAACTTCCACCAGGGCGCGAATGCCCGGCGCCACAATTCCATCGTCGTTGGTAACTAAAATCAGAGGTTTTGACATGTTGCAAAAGTAGCTGTAAGCCTTATTTTGGGCACTAAGAAGTCATTAATTTTAGGGTAAAGTACCCATTTTTTGACTGTTTCTTCTTCATTTTTAGATATTTCCCTGATAATCAATCCCTTTTTTGAAAATTATAGCATAACCTTGCAGGAAATTTTATCACATATTTCAGCGTTAATCAATCACTTAGGGTTTAAAACCACCAAGAATTCCCATTCACCAACAAACAATTTAACCATGAATCGAATTGTTATAGCCTTTGCGCTCTTGTTATCTGCACTTTGGTTGCCCGCCCAGGATGTCACCTACGTTATTTTCAACCGTGATTGTATGAACCAGTTGGTATACCGTTACGCCTATCCGAATGTGAAAGGCGATGAACCGGTATTTGCCTACTCGATCCGGCCGAATGTGCTGGAAAACTATGTTTTTATCACGGAAGGCGCCGGCCATTATTCGCCCACCATGCCCGATGGCGCCATTACCTGCAAAAGTCTGAACCTGAACGATGGCTTTGTCGCTTCCGTCAACCGCGATGACCAACAAATGCTGATTGTATTCCAACGTCAGGAAGGCGGTTATTGGCTTATGCCCGTCGGTTCAGCCACGTTGATTGCTCGCAACAACTCCAAATATTGGGTTCGCTCCAAAAACTGCTCCTTTACCTTCGATACCCTTCGGATGTAAAATGATATCAACCTGGCTGTAGCCGGGTCGCCAACCGCCGTGTATTTCCAGGGCGCGCAGGTGCGTAACTGCCAAATGGAATACGCATTCCACTGCGAATCAGCTAAAGCGCCGCAACTCCGTTCGGATATTGAACTGATTCCAGCCATCGGCTTCACCTCCGATCGCACAGGCTCAAGCAGTGTAAAAGCTCTGGAAAATGAAATGCAACTCAGCCGGATCAACAATAAAAACACCGATGATTATATCGCCGTTGACTGCCCGGAAGAGAAAAAAATAACCGTTTCAAAAACTCAAAAACCAACTGAATACGGTTATTCCAAAGAAACTTACGGTTATTCCGAAGTGGACAAAGAACAAGCGTCAATCCAAAACAGTCGCCCGGCAGAATATAGTTATGAAGGTGAGCCTGTTACGGTGAATTGCTCCGAATTGATGGGCGAAGGTTACCACGTAGTGCAAAAAGGCGAAAACCTGCGCGCTATTGCACGCACATACGGTGTGGATGTTGCATCGCTTGTTAAATGGAATAACATCAAAGACCCCAACAAGATTGAAATTTGCCAAATTATCTGGTACCAAAAACCAACGCCCAACCAGGCAAAAACGGCAAAAATTGCGCCCAAAACAGCTCCGGCTCCTAAGCCTGAAAATACGGTAATTGATCAACGTAAACTAGTCAAACCAAACACTACCAAAAAGCCACAGCCGTATTCCACCGAAGATGAAGACTACGATTCCTGGAGGCAAAAACCGCAAACCACTCCTAAATCGCCGCAAAAACCGCAGGAATACGAATACTACGACGACGATAAACTCAACAGCGACCGCCCCTTGGTTCATACTATCAAAAAGGGCGAATATTTGTACAAGATCGCTAAAATGTACGATTGCCCCGAAGAGTGTATCCGACGTGCAAATGACTATCCTGAAACCGGTGATGTCGCATTCAGCATCGGCCAAAAGGTGATTATCCCCGTCTGTGATTGCCTGGAACAAAAGCCGCGTTTTTCTCCCAAAAATGCGCCGTATGAAACGCCATACAACACCAATACCGATAAGAAAAAGGAAAAAATGAACGGCAATGCGCTGACGAAGCCTGAACAATACGATTACAACGATGAAAAATCGAAAGAAGGCGTCGCCGACCCTAACAGGAAAGTGAAAGAAGACGAATGGTCGGTATTAAGTGATGAAACGCAAAAATCATCCACCGCATCCAAAAGCAGCGCTAAAAAGAACTCGACCGACCCGAAAGTGCAGCAATTCCGTGAACACCTGGTGCGTCAGGGCGACAACCTGCGCTCCGTTGCAACCAAATACAAAGTGGATCCGAGCGAATTGGCGCACGTTAACGGCATTGGCCTAAGCGAAGAACTTACGCCCGGAAAATGGATTTTGGTACCGATCAGTGAATAAGGCTGCTCCTCGAATAGAACAGTTTCCCGCAGAATCCGCTGATTTTTGCCCAATTTCGCAGAAGTAATCAACGTTCAGGGTTATCATCTATGCGCTATTTTTTATTGGGAGGAATAACCCTTTTCTTTTTTACAATTACCGGTAAAAAGGACATTTTTTCCGACGCCAAACAGCTTGTGGTTGTCGTAAGCCCAAGCAAGACCAGTGTTGGGGCCCGCTTGTGGAAATTCGAACGCCACGGCAACATCTGGGCGCCTGTTGGCGAGCCACACGAGGTAAATCTTGGAAAAAAAGGCCTGGCTTGGGGACGCGGTTTGCACAGCGCCAAGCCAGGCCTTCAAAAGAAAGAAGGCGATCAAAAATCGCCGGCAGGTATTTTTCGTTTCGGGGATGCTTTCGGGTACGCCGCCGAAGCCGGTTTTCCAATTAAACTCCGTTATCTGCCCATCACCGAAACAGCCATCTGTGTGGAAGACCCAAATTCCAGGTATTATAACCAGGTGATGGATGCCGCCTCCGTCACTCCCGACTGGAAAGCCCGCGAATCGATGCTTCGGCAGGATGAGCAGTACAAATGGGGTATCATCGTGAAACACAACTTACCAGCTAAAGCTGCTGGCGGTTCCTGTATCTTTTTCCACCTCTGGCGCGCGCCAGGCTCAGGCACGCTGGGATGCACCGCCATGTCGGAAGAAAACCTGCTTTCCCTCCTTCAATGGCTCAACCCGGCTCAAAAACCCCTGCTCATGCAAATGACCACAGCTGATTATGATTCTTACCGCAAAAAAGTAGCCTTGCCAAAGGTTGATTATTGATTCACAATCACCACCTGCCGGTTAAATGATACGTTTCCGTTTTGCGAAGTAGCCCTAACAAAATAGATTCCCGAACGCAACGACGAAACATCCAGTACGACCTGTTCCAGTGGTACATAATTCACATTTTTGGACAAAACCATTCGACCTAATGCGTCAAAAAGCTGGATTTTACCTTCAAAATTTTCAAAACCGGTCGATTTGAAAAACAACTGCGCGCTTGCCGGATTTGGATAGACCAACGTATTTGCGGCTTCTTCCGGCAGATCCTCGGCGCCGACCAATTGTTCCAGTTTGATCGAAAAAACTCCGCGACCGTGCGTGCCCGCGTACAAGCGGCGCGAGACATGGCGAATCTTCAAATCGAGTACCTGAACCGCCGGCAAACCGCTTCCGTATAATTTCCAGTCGATGTTGTCCGCATCCGTGTAAAAAACGCCAATATCGCTGCCTGCGATGAGGTAATTGGTCAGGGTATCGAAAAGGATACAATTGAACGGCACATTCGGCAGGCTACCCGATTTGTTGGTCCAGTTGGCTCCGCCGTTGGTGCTTGCAAATACTTTTTTGCCGGATGCATAACCGCTTTTGGTCACCCACATTTTTTGAGTGTTCGATGGGTGCATGGCAATTCGGGTAATCTCTTCAGTGGCCGTTGAAACAACATGGGAAGTCCAGTTTTGGCCGCCGTTCAAGGTTCTGAAAATGCGGTTCGACCGGGCGGCAACAGCAATGAAGTTGGTATCGCTGGGCGACATGACGACGTCCCTGATTTTATTGTCCACATTCCCGGTCAGGTTTTCACTAATTTTATGGAAATGATCGCCCCGGTCGAAGGAACGATACACATCATGCAACCCGACGATGAATGTTTTATTGTTCTGCGGGTTCAGGATAAAAGGCGTCACCCAATCGCCGGATGGATTGTCAGGAATATTGTCCGCGATGTTGACAGAGCTGTTGAAGTTGTTGTTACTCCGGTAAATATCATTGCCGCCATAGTATTCAGTGTACAGGTAGTTAGGGTCGATGGGGTCGATGATCTGGCACATAGCATCGCCGCCGTTGGTGTGTTTCCATCCGTTGGCATTGTTAAGCCGAAGCCATCCGCCATTATCCTGTGAGCCGGCCATAATTTTTAAAAAGCCCGTTTGCGACACATCAATCCGGTAAAACTGGGTAATTGCCAGGCCGTTTGAAAAATCCATCCAATCCTGCGTCGACTCGTCATAACGGTAAATACCACCATCATTGCAATACCAAATGTGATTGGGATTATGGGGGCTCAGCACCAGGTCGTGCGCATCGGCATGTACTTCATCGTGAACGCCGTCATTGTACCAGTGTGTGATAGGTTCCCAGTTCGCGCCCTGGTTGGTAGAGCGGTGTACGACCACGCCGCAGAGATAGATGGTGTTGGAATCTGTGGGAGAAAAAGTGAACACTCCCCAATCATCTTCCGGCGCCACATGCTCCGCATAAGTTAGTCCGCCGTCTTTTGAAATGAGCATCCGGTGGCCGTTGGAAAAATGCACAGCCAGCCATTCGGGCTGCAGTGGACTAACGGCCAGCCTGATTTCGTTTTGTGAATCGGTGAACTGGGTAATTTGTTGCCAGTTTTCGCCACCGTCGGTGCTTTTATCAACCTGGCTGGTTCCCCAATAATTGTGATGCGCCGCATAGATGGTGTTGGGGTCGCCGGTTTTAAACTCAACGTCGGTGTATTCGCCGGTGCGGAGTGTCTGCCAGGTATCGCCTCCATCGGTGGTGCGCATAATACCCCGGTTGGAAGCGATAAACATCACTTTAGAATCGGCAGGCGACATGATCATGTTATAAATCACATTGTTCTGCGCCAAGGACCAATCCAGGCCGGTTGGCGCCCAGGTTTGGCCGCCATCTGTGGATTTGTAAACGCCCAGGTTCCACATCCACCAGCCACCCTTATCGCCCAGGGAGATGTAGATGGTTTCCGGGTTTTGGTGATCAACCAGGATCACACTCACTGGCAGGTAGGGTAATCCGTCGCCTTGTGTGTTCCAGGTTTGGCCGCCGTCGGTAGTTTTCCAGATGCCGCCGAAGGGCGTTCCTACCCACATGATATCGGGGTTGCTTGGATGAAACGCCACGTTTTTCGTGCGCCCCATGCCCCAGTATCCATAATTCGGATTGTTTTTGGGGCCTTCATGCGTCCAGGCAGGAATCACTTCGCGACTAAGAGCATGATTGGAGGCATTTAGTTTCAAAAAATCCAGCCATTGTTGGCGAAGTTCAGGGAAAGAACCGTCGGCATGCACGCGGTCGCGCCAAAACCATTTCCAGCGTTGGTATTTTACCCATTCGTTGTCCCAACAATCCGTTTTCGATTCAAACTCACCAGCAAAATAGTCGTCGAGTTGAGCGCAAATTTCATGGTAGTTTCTGGACGTGATCGGAATGTCAACTTCCGGAAGCGTTTGAGAAATACTACTTCCAGCGCAGAGCATGGCAAAGCTCATAAAAATGAAGCGTACGAAAAGGATTTTCATAAAAGTTTGATTTGACTGATTTTCAACACTTTACTCAGAACCTCTAATCTTAAGAATGTTCAATTTGAAGCCATAAAGGTATAACATCCCAATCCCCTACCGGCTACGGTATCTGTCGAAGCCTGACAAATTTTGAGAAAATACGCACCTTTGCTCTATGCCGGTGTATTTGTTAAACCCGAACGAACATTCTTTTCCGCACGCTTCCGAGGCTGAGGATTCCGGTTTATTGGCCGTTGGCGGCGACCTGAGTGAAGGGCGGCTGCTGGCGGCATATTGCAACGGCATTTTCCCCTGGTTTGAAGAAGACGGCGTTTTTTTCTGGTATTCCCCCGATCCGCGGTTTGTATTATTCCCCTCCGAATTGAAGGTGCACAAGAGTATGCGCTCCATCTTCAATCAACAGAAGTTCAGGTATTCGCTCGATACCTGTTTCGAAGCGGTTATCCGGGCTTGCGGCGATACACGTCGTACGCCTTTTGAAGGCACCTGGATCAACGATGATTTTGTGGAAGGTTACCTGCACATGCACCAACAGGGCCTGGCGCACAGTGTGGAAGTGTGGCAAGGCGAGGAGCTCGTGGGTGGTTTGTACGGTTTGTCGATCGGAAGGATGTTTTTTGGAGAAAGTATGTTTGCGACCGTCCCCAACGCCTCAAAAGCCGGTTTTATCACATTGGTGCGCGCCTTGGAGCAAAGTGGTTTTTGGCTGGTAGATTGCCAGGTAGAAACGCCACACCTGGCCAGTCTGGGTGCACGCGGCATTCCGCGCAGCGAATTCCTCGAATTATTAGCTAAAAACGCCTATCAAAAAACCTTGCAAGGGGTATGGCGGTTTGGAGAGGGAGGGGGAATTTCCATGTGAATTCAAGCTTCTAAATTTCTAATGAAAAAGCTTATTGGTAACTAAATCAACGCTCTATTTACCTCTATTTAATCTCCTAAATGAAAGCTTCATCCAAATATTATGAGCAATATTAATTTCCTCATCGCTGAAACCAAATCGCTCTTTTAAAACAATTTGGTTTGTAATTTTTAAAATTTCTTGAATATCAGTTTTGCATCTAATCAATTGGTCGATTTGTGGGAGCAAATAACCATTGTCTTTGTGATAAGGGAGTAATACTCTTTCCGCTTCATTGGGCATCAGCTCCAAAACGCCGCCACCATGGCTTCTTCCACAGACTTCAGTAAAAGCAAATGAAAGTGAATTATAATAACTAGCTGTAAAAGCGTTGAGATTGGTTCCGCCCTTTATAAACACACGATGCATAGTGTCCGTTGTGTATGCTTTTGCTTGGTTAATTATTAATTTTGGATAAATATTGTTCCTACGGATGAACAATGCAT
>JAEUUR010000019.1 GCA_016787465.1 Saprospiraceae bacterium
CGCTGGCTCCAGGGCATGAATTTCCTCGCGGGAAAGCACTTGGATGTTGAGTCCCAAATCCCGGCCGATTCGCACATTTTCCAATTCTCCTTTTTCGTATTTCTCCGTTTGATAGTAGTTAATACAACCCTTTTCTCGGTACTCAAACGACATAGCGCCGGAGCGTTCCCACTCGGCCGTCAGGTTTTTGGAAAACAGCAACAAATCGACCATCGACTTGGCGCTCGCGGCTACGTGGCGCGCGTTACATGCGCGCACGAATTTCCAACCCCAATCCAATAACAGCATGGAAAGCGCAGGGCGCACGTAGAACGGGCTTTTGGCATTGAACATCCACAAGATACCCTGGCTGATTACACCGGGTTGCGCCAAAGGAGCGAAATGAGAGGGCGATAGAAACCCCATGTTCCCGAAGGAACAGTTGTCGGAGAGGTCGTCGCGTTCGAAAACGGTGACTTCCCAGCCGGCTTCATGCATGTACCAGGCTGTACTCAGGCCGATGATGCCGCCTCCGATGATGGCTGCTTTTTTGCCCATGAAAATCGTGATTGTACTTATTAATCTTGACCATCCACCTCTACCCTGACGTAAGGAAAATCAACATGCTTGTCCTAGCTTAGTCGACACCCGTAACTTCCATATTCCGCCCCTTCAGGGCTTTTCTGTTACGCCAGTCTATCCAGCAGGGCTTCACCCTGCTTTGGTAGATTTCGCCCTTTCAGGGCTTAAGTCACCGACAATTGCCCTGAAGGGTTTCGTCCGGACCGACTGAAATCGGTGCTACCTAATCGAATCAATCGACACAATCGAACCAATCGAATCAATCCTCATACGCCCGGTTCTACGAATGGAACTTTACAGACAACGGCTTCAAGTTTTTTGCCACCTACCACGATCATAATTTTCGAACCGGGTTCAGCATATTTCGTTTTTACGTAACCCATGCCGATGGGCATATCGAGGGTCGGGGAGTGGGTACCGGAGGTAACGATGCCGATTTTAGCGCCACGCGGACTTTCGATTTCATAATCGTGGCGGGGAACACGGCGTTCGGTAGCCAGGGTGAAACCCACCAGACGGCGTTTTACGCCTTCCGCCTTTTGTTTCAGGAACTTGTCTTTGGACGGGAAGTCGGAGGCTTTGTTCAGCTTGGTGATCCATCCCAAACCGGCTTCGAGCGGGCTGGTTTTATCGTTGATGTCGTTGCCGTAGAGGCAGTAACCCATTTCGAGGCGGAGGGTATCGCGGGCGCCCAGGCCTGCAGGTTTAATGCCGTGTTTAGCGCCGGCTTTGAATACTTTGTCCCAGATTTTTGCGATGTCGCGGTTGCGGGCATAAATTTCAAAGCCGCCAGATCCGGTGTAACCTGTTGCAGAAACGATAACGTTTTTGCAACCAGCGAATTTGCCGCGGCGGAAGTTGTAATATTTGATGGAGCCAAGGTCGATATCGGTCAGTTTTTTCAAGGCTTCGATGGTTTTCGGGCCTTGAATGGCGATGAGACCGGTTTTGGCGGAAATATTGGTCATTTTGACCTGGAAGCCACGAGCGATGCGTTTGAGCCAGCGCCAGTCTTTGATTTCATTGCTGGCGTTGACAACGAGCATATAGGATTCCTCTCCTGCCACGGTCATTTCCGGCGCGTCGTCGAGGCGGTACACCAACAGGTCGTCGACAATGCCGCCTTTTTTATTGGGCATGCATGAATATTGGATTTCACCGGGTTTGAGTTTGCTCACGTCGTTGGAGGTGGCAGCCTGTAAAAAAGCGGTTGCTTCTTTGCCTCTGACGATGAATTCGCCCATATGGCTGACGTCGAACACGCCTACGGCCTGGCGCACGGCGTTGTGTTCTTCGGTAATGGTGGAGTAGGAGATGGGCATGTTGTAGCCCGCGAATTCGGCCATTTTAGCGCCGAGGGCGATGTGTTTTTCAGTCAGTGGTGTGTTTTTCATGCTGCAAATTTGGTCAGAAGACGAATCAGGGCGCTAAAGTAGGGAATGGTTTGGAATAAGAACAAGGACAGTATAATTCTCACCGGATTTTTAAGTCGATTTCAGCTGCCAGGCGCACAAAATCAGCAGAAGAGTGTAAACCAAGTTTCCCCATGATGTTTTTCCGATGGGTATGCACGGTGTGTTTGCTTAAAAATAAAGTTGCAGCAATTTCCGATTCGGTCTTACCCTGGGCGGCCAACAGAAAAACAGATTTTTCTCTCTCCGTGAGTTGAGATATGATGTCAAATACATCCTCCGGAGTTGTCGAGTTATCCAGAATTTCCATACGGTCCGATTTGCGGAGTTTGACCTCTGAACCAATAAATCGTTGTCCGGACAAAACGGCTGTGCACGCGTCTAAAATTTCAATGTTACTGCTGCTTTTGAGCAAAAATGCTGAGGCTCCGTCTGCAAAGGCGCGTTGTACCAGTGCCGGCAGGTTATAAGAAGTAAAAACAATGATACCCAGGTTTGGTCTCATTTGTTTGATTTCAGTCAGTTGTTCCAGTGTATTAACCCCCTCCATGTTGATGTCCAGAAACAAAATATCTGGTGTGTGGTAGTGTATTGCGTGGGGTATTGCATTTGCGGAATGAATCACTTCAACCACCTGCGAATCGGGAAAGCTTTCCAGAATTTCCCGCAATCCGCCGGTAACTACGGGGTGATCGTCACAAATTAAAATCTTGGTCATGGAGCTATCACGGTGGAATGTTGTGGTTGAATTTCGTTGTTATTCGATTCAACGAGTGAATTATTTACCGGCATGAAAATACGATGATACATACCGCCGGATGGTCGGCGGGAGATCAGAAAATCAGCGCCGGAGAGCAGGGCACGGGCACGAATATGGCTTATACCTACACCTTCGTTTTTTTCAACGGGCTCATAACCAATGCCATCGTCTTTAATTTCTAAATTGATTTGCTCCGGTTTATAAGTGATTGTCAATTCCGCTTTTTGAGCTTTGGAATGACGTGCCACATTGTTTAATAATTCTGCGGCTATAAAAAACAGGTGCTTTTCCTGTTCCGTCATTGGGTAGCCGGGCAATGCTGTTCGGGTGCTTTTTTTATACACCGTCGTCAT
>JAEUUR010000076.1 GCA_016787465.1 Saprospiraceae bacterium
GATTCTGAGAGCCTTCTGCGTTTTTTGTGGAAAAAAATGCTATCTAGGAGTCACCTAGTCACACTCCAAGCACCTGTTCAAAATGGTGTTCGGTATTCACGTCCCGAATGATGCGTTCAATTTTACCGTCGGCATCGATCACGAAGGTGGTACGGTGGATGCCCATGTATGCCTTGCCCATGAATTTTTTCTCCCCCCATACGCCGTAGGCTTCTGAAACAGCGTGGTCTTCATCGGCCAACAAGGGGAATGGCAGGCTGAATTTGTCTTTAAATTTTACGTGTTTTTTAACCGAATCCGGGCTTACTCCCAGAATTTCGTATCCCCTTGCCATAAAAGAGCCGTAGCCGTCGCGCAAACTGCACGCCTGCGCCGTGCAACCGGGCGTATCATCTTTTGGGTAAAAATAAAGCACCAGTTTTTTGCCCTGGTAGTCTTTCAAACTTACCGTTTGACCGTTATCGATGGGAGCAGAAAAGTCGGGGGCGGCATCGCCTTCTTTCAAATGAAACATGACAAGTTGGTGTGTGAATGAAAGGAAGTGAAAACGTCGAACGATTGGTTTTGTTCAAAATGCCGCGCTAACGCGTCAGTACAATGTAGTCTTTCAGCAAAGTTTTCAGAAATTCGATGCGGTTGAGCGGTCGATCATGAATTTGAAGAATCGGCATGAGGTGCGACACCAGGTCTTCAATCACCTCTTCATGCGCCGGGTTGGGATACCGCTGGTACCTGGCAAGCACGGTTTTAACAAAAATCATATCCTTCTCATTCAAATGCCGCACCTGCGGGTAGGTTGGTTCGTAGTTGTTGAGGGTAGAAATACTCAGTATATCTTCCAGTCTGAAACGCCAGGCATCCTGTTGGATTTTTATAACGGTAGTATTAGCGGCCATATCACCCAGGCGCTGGCATTTGGCCGTTGTTTTAATCAATAATGAACCAATGATGCCCAGGCAAAAAATGGAATCGACCAGTTGCAACACCGAGCGCAAAACCACGTCGCTCCATTCGGGGTCTTTACCGTCGAGCCGCACCACGCGGATATTCAGTGCCATCTTACCGGGCGTTTGCCCGCCATTCAGGATTTCCAAAAAGATGTGATACAGGAAATAAATCATAAAAGGCATAACTGCCCAAAAAACCGACCAGCCCCAGTCCCACAAATCCTTGAAGATCAGGCGCGACAGTTGATACAGCAGGATGTAACCGAAAACAACGATAAACATATCGAGTAACCATGCAAGCATGCGCTCACGCAGTGATGCGAGCTGGTATTCAATCGTCACATTCTGGGTAGTGGTTATGTCGATGGTTTTAATCATGGGTGGTATTCATGTCGTATGATAAGGCCAAATTCCTACACAGAAACAGCGTATTCGCGCAGTGCATCGTTTAACGACACTTTTTTATCCGTGCTTTCTTTCCGCGTTCCAATGATTAATGCGCAGGCAACCTGATACATACCTGCCGGAAATTGCCGGGGATAGGTACCGGGGATGACCACCGAGCGCGCGGGTACTTTGCCTTTGTGAACCACCGGCTCGTCGCCGGTAATATCAATGATATGCGTACTTTGAGTCAGCACCACATTGGCGCCCAAAACGGCTTCACGCCCTACATGCACCCCTTCCACCACGATACAACGCGAGCCGATAAAACACTCGTCTTCGATGATCGTCGGCGTTGCCTGCGGCGGTTCCAATACCCCGCCGATGCCTACGCCGCCCGCCAGATGCACATTCCGGCCGATCTGCGCACAGGAGCCGACCGTCGCCCAGGTATCTACCATCGTTCCACTGCCGACCCATGCGCCGATATTCACATACGAAGGCATGAGGATGGCTCCTTTTTCAATAAAAGCGCCGTAACGGGCCAGGGCTTGCGGCACCACACGTACACCTTTGGCGGCATATCCGTTTTTTAAAGGAATTTTATCGTGAAATTCAAACGGCCCCACTTCAATAGTCTGCATTTCCTGAATGGGGAAATACAACACAATCGCCTTTTTGATCCATTCATGGGTAATCCACTGCCCGTCGGGCCCCGGCTCAGCCACACGTACCTCGCCTGAATCCAGCAGATCGATCACATGCCGAATGGCGGTTTGCGCATCTGCCGATTTTAATAAACTGCGGTCATTCCAGGCCGCTTCTATGGTTGTTTGTAAATCCCTCACGTTCGTTGTTTGTTGTTTGTTTGGTGTAGGTAGCATGCGCTTCAGCGCCTCGGTTAATCGGGCTTCAGCCCGTTTAACGTTGAAAAACAGCTCACCAAATACCTGGCAAATATAGAACTTCACGGATAAATCCGCCGCTTCCTTTCTGGCGGTATGGAACAAATTGAACAATCTGACGTTTTGCAACAGGTATTCCTTAACAGCAACCAAGTTTAGTGTCGAAAATCGGCCAAGCCTGATACCTAAACATGTATCAAGTGTCAGGAATTTTCCATTCTTTTGCCAAAAAAATTACACATGCTACGCATTGTCCGTTTGTTTTTGCTTGCTTTTTTGTGCTCGCCAATCCTGATTTCTGCTCAAATCGATTACCCAGAAGACGCATACCGCGATTTACGGCGCGGCCTCGAAGGTACCTGGTTTATGCCCACCGATCGGGGCGACCGCCTCGAAATCTGGCAGGAAGAAAACGACAGCACCCTGACCGGGCGCAGCGTGCGCATTAAACCGGAAAACGGCGACACCGTGCTGCTCGAACGCCTGCGCATTGAACTGAGAGACACCACCGTTACCTACATCGCCATTGCGCGCGGGCAAAACGACAACAAACCCGTTGCATTCGTACTCACAGAAATTGACGATCAAGGGTTTTATGTGTTTTCCAACCCGAAACACGACGACCCGCAAAAAATAAAATACCTCCTGCTTGGCAACCGCGAAATTCAGGTAGTCACGGAAGGCCAGCGCAACGGCCGAACCGTCACCCAGGAATACGTATTCGAACGCGAATTCACGCCCGGCGCCGTAGAGTTCAGGGTCAAAGCAGGCATCAACGCACAAACCATCCGGGCTACCGGCAATTTCCCTTCCGATCCGCCGGATTTTGCCAATCCTGCTTTCGACTGGAAACCGGGTTGGGAAATCGGCACCCAGGTGCGATTCAAAGGCCGCGGCGGATTTATCACCGTGAATACTGAACTGACCATTGTTGGAAAAGCGACGCATGCAACCTCCGCATTCACCGTGATCAACGACTCTATCGACGAATACCTCCGTGATGTGAACTACCGTACCGCTTGGTTGATCGTTGGTGTCTATCCTGAAATTTCATTCAAACGCGACGGCCGATTTTCCATCATGGCGGGTCCATATTACGGCCGACTAATGTTTGGAGGAGGCAAAGGCACCGTTTTACCCGACAAAACGAATCCGATTTATGAAGTTTCCAACGATTTCAAAAAGAATGACCTGGGCTTGCAGGGCGGTATCCAGTACAAACTCAATTTTGGCAAAAAAGACGTTGGAGGCATCATCGGCCTGCGGGCAAACCTGGGCCTGGCAAATCTCGACAATTTATACAAACGTTATTGCAGCGACGGGAATACGGTGTTTTGCAACGGCGCCATTGCGTTTCAAGGGGTTTCGTTGTATTACAGTATGGATTTGTTGAAATTTTGAAGTTATCCAGGCAATTAAAAGGTTGTCATACATAAACTAATGTGCGTTCGGACAACTTAAGCAAGTGTATAATTGTAATAAATTAGCAATCAATGCTTTAGCGAAGAGTTTTCAAAACTGGCCTTATAAAAATCGGGATTTTTATTAGGCCGGCTTTTAAGTAGATATTGGCCAATTAAGTTCATTTATTATTGACGGACACATGCCAAAATCTATACAGAAACCGCAATTAGTGCTTAGTATCATCAGGCACTACCCTTCATTTACGACACCCCTTATCACCTCACATTGATGCAAACCACGACACCCGACCCCATCAAGCCCGTTCTCGACGAAGAGGGCAAAAAATTTCTTCAATCCGTTCGGTTGTCGCGCATGGTATTGCCGGTGTTACTGGGCCTGGCAGCGGTAGCTTATTTGTTTTACAGCCAGTTCGACGCCGAAAAATTCAAACGAATTGACTGGTCGGTCAGCGCCCTGATGTGGATCGCCGCTGCATTTGGGTTGTTGCTTTTGCGGCATTTATCCTATGCTTTCCGCCTTAGAGTGCTCACCCACGGACAGTTTAGCCTTTGGAAATGTATCCAGCTGATCGTATTGTGGGAGTTCAGCAGCGCCCTGACACCTACGGCAAAGGGCGGGCCGTTTGTCATGTTGTTTGTGTTGACCAAGGAAAAAGTACCCGCCGGCCGCACCGCCGTTGCGGTGTTGTACACCATGATTTTCGACTCCGGCTTTTTTGTTTTCCTGATACCGACCTTTTTGTTGATCTACGGTCCGCCGATGTTGTTCCCCGGCATGACAAGCTACAACGACGTTGGGCTTGCCTCCGGCACCTTCTTCGTCACCTACGGCATGATGCTGGTATACTGGACGACGATCACCTTGTTCGTAATGGCAAAACCTCAGTTAGGCAAAGCGATCCTGCACTGGCTTGCCAAGCGGCCGATATTCAAAAAACGCGCTGCCCGCCTGGATTTGTTGGGCGATGAATTTGTATTGGCCGCCAAGGAAATCAGGGAGCAAAACTGGAAATTCCATGTCAGTGTTTTATTGGGCACCCTGGGTTCCTGGACGGCCAAGTTCCTGATGATCAATTGCATCATCATTGCCCTGGCGCCCGACACGCCGGTTGACGGCGCAACGCAGGCGTTTATCTATGCGCGGCTGGTTGCCATGTTTACCATCATGACCTTCAGTCCGACGCCCGGCGGCGCCGGCTTGGCGGAAATCGCGCTGGCCGGATTCATCAGTGATTATGTGCCCGACGGGGTTGGCATTGTGGTAGCGTTGATCTGGCGTGCCATGGCGTATTACGGGTATTTGCTGGTAGGCGCTATCGTGGTGCCTGCGTGGGTGAATTCGGTGTTTGGGAAGAAAGAGGTGGGGACTACCGAGTAATTAGTGTTTTGTTTGGTGAAATTACTCGGATGAAAGGCGATGAGGGCGCTCGAAGCTAACTAAAAAGTACAACTGCAAGTTTTCCATTCCTCAACCCTAAAGGGCAATGTCGGTGACTTAAGGAAAAGTTTGATGATTTAAATGAATTTAACGATACAAGATTCATTAAATGATTACTAGATTAAGAACTGTATTACTGGAGGTAGAAAAAAGTGATTTTTTTTCACGCCGGAGC
>JAEUUR010000085.1 GCA_016787465.1 Saprospiraceae bacterium
CGGTAGCGCATCCCGACCTCTGGATCGGGAGGGTCCCAGGTTCGAATCCTGGTATCCCGACACTAAGGTCACCAAATGGTGGCCTTTTTTTATTTCTGGCGTTTGGCCGAGCATGGGGGATCAATTAAATGATTAATAGAATAAATGAATAATAGATTGTTGAAGGAGATGGAATATGTTGGATGTTTGACGCCATGGTGTTACCGTGAGTTTCCAAAGAAAATCTGAGTATCTTTACAGGGAAAACTACTTACTAACAAACCTTGGTTGGTTTAAATTTAGTTACATGTCAAAAGCATATCTATTCGTTACATGCCTGTTTTTTGCATTTCTTCCAACTTGTAGCCTTTCTGCTCAAATCCCCTGTTCAGATTTTGTTTTTAATCGCTGGTACAATCAATTGATGTATGCCACAACCATTAAGGATTGCATCACTACACAGGATAGCAATGCGGTGGCTGTAGGTTATTACATCACCAATTACGACAGCCTTCGTTGTCTTATTTTTAAGGCAAACAGACAGGGAGAAATTGTATGGCGGAATGATGTCATTTTTGATGGCACCTATGAGACGGCACATGCTGTTACAGAGTTACCGGATGGATCATTTATTGTCGTTGGGGACCAGGCGACTTTAGTAGGCGCTGATACTTTTGCACATGCATATCTGGCGAAATTCAGTGCAAATGGTGAAATTATTTGGGAGAAATCCTTCGATACGCCTTCTGTTCAGGAGTATTTTAGAATGGTCGCCTTGTGCCCGAACGGCGATTTAATCCTATTGGGTGAGCAAACCTTCATGAACATAGCACCAGCAGATTGGCTACTCCGCCTTGATGGCAATGGGAACGTTCTTTGGGAGCAATTTATTCCGAATATTTACGGCTATTACAGTATCCTATCCATACCATCCGGAGGTTTTTGGCTGAGTGCCAGAAGGAACTTTCAAACCTATTTGTTTCGAGTCGATGATTCCGGTAACATCGTTGACGAAGTGAACGCACATGGCTACGCTGAAAAATTGATTCCGATTGATAAGAATACATTTATTGCAGTAGGCGCCATTGATCAAGATTTATGGATCGCAAAATTTGACATGGAAGGTGAGTTGCAATGGGAAAAACAATATGGAGGATCCTCCAATGAAAGCGGGCATCATGTGTCTGTGATACCCAGTGGCGGTTATTATGTTTTGGGGAGCACCTTTTCTCAGGATGGCGACGTATGCCTGAGCAGAGGCGGAGGCGACCACTGGGTGCTGAAGCTTGATGACGCAGGCAATATGTTGTGGCAGAAATCGTATGGAGGGTCAGGCTGGGACATAGCCAGCGGTGGAATTGTTACTTGCGACGATGGTTTTATGCTAGTTGGTGAAACCACTTCGCACGATTGGGATTGTGAAAACATCCCGAACCATCAGATTTTTTACTCGCCGCTCTGGATGATGCGTTGCAATAACCTCCGGTATGAAAAAGTGAATCTGGTGCAAGCCGACACTTCCATTTGCCTGGATGCCCCATTAAGTTTAACCATCGATCCGCTGAATTGCGCAGAAGAGCTCCGATGGAATACCGGAGAGACGAGTTCTCTGATTCAACCCGATTCGCAAGGCGTTTATTGGGTGGAGCAAGTGTATGGAAGTTGTTTTTCACGCGACAGCGTTCGAATACAGTTCTTGCCATGCAACGGCGAATCTTGTGTCCTCTTTCCAAATGCCTTCACGCCCAATTCCGATGGGAGCAATGATTATTTCCAGCCGCTCATTCAGTGTGGAGAAGTGGTTGAAATGAATATGCTGGTGTATAACCGATGGGGGCAGTTGGTTTACAAAAGCAATCATTTTGAGTCGTCCGGCTGGGATGGCAAAAGTTCGGATGGAGAATTGTTGGCGTCTGATCTATATTTTTGGCGGTGCACTTATCAACATCTCCTCGAGGGACAAAAAAATGATGTCATTCAGTCAGGCGAAATTGTGTTGCTCAGATAAACTCGGCTGTACTGGCATGATCAGATTGGAGGCACCCTACCCTGTCACGAATCTTTTCGTGAAATTGGAATTCCAGGTAAAAAGTGTTTCCCAAAAAATCTTCCAGATTCAGCCATGATCTTAAAACACGCAAAGGAGTGCTTTCATGTGACAGTAATAAAAAAGCCGGAACCCAAAACGGGTTCCGGCAAGATCTAATGAAAACGTAAAATTCTACGAAGTGGCGCCACAAAACTCAGCCGGTGTTTAATTCGCTGCGGCTTCGATTTGTTTTCCAGCAAGGTATTTATCCAGGATATCCGGCAGTTTTTCAAAAGCAGCTGCCAGGCCTTTGCTGTTTCTGGAAGGAACAAAATTAATTTCCGCGCCTCTGGCAACCAAAAATCCCATCGGTTCGATGCCAATTCCGGCGCCTGCGCCACTGCCTCCTCCGTGCGCTTTTTTATCATCTTCGGCTTCACCGCCGCCATACCCGAAGCCCAGGCCGACGCGAATGACCGGTACGCAGGTAAACTCTCCCAAGGTAAATTCCTTACCAATCACGGTTTCTGTTTGGGCTTCCGATTTCAGAAAATCGGTAACTTTCGTCAGTACTTCTTCAAAATTGGTAGTCATGATTTTGTACTTTTAGTTGTTATGAAAGACTGCAAAAAAGCCCACAACAAGTAAACGGGCCTGGTTTGCAGTAAAATGTCTACTTCCCGCACGCCATTGAAGTTGATCCTCAATGACCTGCCTTTTTTGTTGAAAACCGGGCCCACAGGATACAACCAGGCATTCAGCAAAAAATCGCCGGTGTCTATATTTACCCGAAATCGTTTCCAGAAAATGGCGCGCCACAACCGCTTAGTCAATGCTATTATCTGAGCGAAAGAATGGCGGATCGGGCGTTTGTTATGTTTTGGCAGCGGCTTGTCTGAATCGGTCTTGTGGTGTTTTTCAGTTTTCAACTCTTTCGACCAGAACAAAAGCTGCATCCAAACATGAAACCCTGTTTCTTCCAGCAACACCCAAACGGAAACAAGATGGCGCCAACGCATACGATATACGTTTTTGCTGGTATTTATTTCCAATTCCATCGGCAAACTCAACAGCAATACCAAAAGGCTAAGGAAGATCAACAGAAATAATAACAGATAAATCATCAGTCTTAATTTCTGTTGCAATTTACCGGTCAATACCATGCCGGGCCAATGATGACGGTCAATGGCGGACTTGAACAAAATCAATGATTTGGGATGCCCGGAAGGCGGCAGGCGCTTACTTGTTACCCATAAACTTCCTGATGATCGCAAACTCTTTGGCCGGCTCTTCCACCTGCGGGTTGTGGCCGCTCCGCTCGAACATTTCAAATTGCGCTTGCGGGCAATAGGTCTTGTACTTAACCTGCATCCAAGGCACGGCCACGCGGTCATAACGGCCGGCAATGATCAGTATGGGCATGGATAAGGATTTGAGCTGCTGCCGGAAATCGAAATTGCCGATATCGCTGCCGACGATAAAATCGCCGTCTTTGCCCACCATCTGATAGTATACCTTTGAATTGAAGCTGTTCGGATAGGGTTTGCGCCCTCTGTTGCGGAAATTTTCAGGATTGTAGGCATACAAAAACCCGTAAGGCACTTTGCCGTAAATTTCCTGGTGCTCTTTGTCGCTGGAAATCGCGCCTTGTTCCCGGATTTTCATGAGCGCTTCCCAAACTTCAGGATAGTTCACCCGAATTTCACGGTTGGAGTTGTCGTCGTTTTCCTGCCACATCACGAAGCTGTGGAAGGTATTTGCCAAAATCAGGTGGCTTACGTTTTGTGGATACTTGATGGCATAGCCTTGAGCAACCAACCCGCCGTACGAGTGCCCCAGGATGCTGATTTTGGCGTATCCCATGGCCTTGCGAAGCCCCTCCAGGTCTTCTATATCCCGTTCCAGGGAATAATCGCGCACATCTTTGGCGGTGTCCGATTTGCCGCGGCCCAACGCATCGTAGTAAACCAGGGTATTGGTGGTCGACAAAGAATCAAAACTTCTCAACCCGTAATGTGAACCACCCGGACCTCCGGCGATAAAAAACAAGGGGTCGCCTGTGCCGAAGCTGACCGTCCAGAGTTTGGCGCCATTCACCGTGTAGTATTTTCCATCGGTATGGCTATCGGGAAACCCTTGTGAAAAAGCATGGGAGATCAGAAAAAGGAAACAAATCGTCAGGCTTGTTGATTTCATCGTTGTTGTAAATTTTCGGGCAAGATACACTGATTTTGTGTACCATGAATTTCAGTGTAATTACTACCGAAATGTATACTTTTGGGCAATTCAGTCAACTATTCAACCATCCTTCAGGTATGTCATACACTCGCCGC
>JAEUUR010000096.1 GCA_016787465.1 Saprospiraceae bacterium
CATACACTTCTACGCAACTATCTAAATTGTTGTCCGAGTTTTGATCTTTGATAAAAAACCTGGGCAGGTTGTATTCAGATTCTTCGGGCAATTCAGGCGACGGCTTGGGCAATAATACAGACACAGGCCTGACTTCCGAGCACCCTTCCGCATCCGTAACGGTAACATGATACAAGCCATTTGGCAAATTAAATTGCCTGTCCAAAATGTGATTTGAAGTAATTTGTTTCTTTTCCAGGTTGGATGCACTTCCCTGGCTCCAGGAAATTGTCAGCGGAAATTCAGCACGATCCTTGATCGTGCTACTGGTCAGCGTAACATTTGCTGAAGACCCTGGCACTTCCGGAAAATAACTGTAATTGGGTAGGTAGTACGTTGAAATTGCCCAATCAAACGTTCCATAATCACGCACTACCGCCTCATCGAATCCAACACACCCGTTCGAATCAATGACCGTGACTTTGTAATTTCCCGGGTAAATTCCGGCAATGCTTGGCGTGGTAGCGCCGGTCGACCATTTGTATTGAAAAGGTCCGGTTCCGTTGGTACTAACCGTAGCCCCTCCAGGTTGGTCTATTCTGCAGTCAGCATTAATCGAATCAATTTTTACCCACATGAGCGAGTCCTTTTCAATCACAACCTCCATAGCAGTGGAACACCCTTGGTTGTTGGTCGCCGTCACCCAATGGGTTCCAGGAGTCAAGTCGCAACGTTCAAGATCAGTAGAACCGTTATCCCCCCAATTTACCGTGTAAGGAGGCGCGTTGCCCGTAACAGTCAACACGGCACAACCATTGGGCAAATTGCACCTTGCTTTTTGGGTATTCTCAAAAGTAATATTCACTGAGGATGTATAAGGCCGAAGCTGAGCGACTGCCTGTGCGACATTTCCTGCGGCATCGGTAACTGTCAGCCCATACCGCCCGCCGCCGCTTTCAAAAATGGAAGGCTGATTTGATGTGAATCCGTTGGGACCACTCCATTCATACTGAAAAGGTGCTTGGCCGCCCTGTAGACCAACCTGAATTGAGCCATTTTGCCCTGAACAATTCGGCGAATTTGCACAAATAGTGTCAATTTGTAATCCACTTGAGGGTATGCCTGTCAGTACGCCGCCTACGACATGCGACAAGTCTTTATACCCCCCGCCAGATGCAAAAAAACTGAATTGCGTCGGGTTGTTATCAGGGTCGCATGCCACCGGATAGAAACCCGGGGTCGCTGTTTTAACCTTCAAATACAAACGAAACAAGACGGATGCATCCGGCAAAGTGACGCCTGCCACGTCAATATCGTACCAAAGGGTTCTGAATAAGCCTTGCGTAAGCGCAGCGTTTGGATTGAACAATTGGAAACTGATCGGGGCTCCAACAGAACTATATTTTACGTATTCAAGGTCGGCAGGATCCCACTTGATCGCGAATTGATAACTTTCAATTTGGGTGAATCCGTTCACCGCCACATCAATGACAACCGTATCCCCCTGCTGGGCATATTCAGTAGAAAACTTCAGTGAAAAGCAGCTGTTTTGGCCGGCTAATTGGTTTAGCGCCAACATGCAGGCCGTTATGAATAAAATTTGTTTACTGAATTGGAAGGCTTGAATCGTAAAAACCGACATAGAATGCTTGATTAATTTGAAACGATCACTTTTTTGACGGCAACTCCTTGTTCCGTGAAGATGCGCACAATATAGGTACCATTTTGCAAGGCCTTTACATCAAACTGACAGGATGATAAAAGCGGATAATCTGATTGAATCACTTTCGTGCCTAGCATGTTGTACCATTCAACGGATTTTATACCGCCTGCACTGCTGAAAATGGTGGCGTATTGTATGGCAGGATTGGGAATCACATGTATTTTTTGTGTGATATCCGATGGATTCGACGCTGAACTAGTCGCTTTTTCGATTACCAAATCCACCGGGGGCGCCATCACTTTACGGTGCTGTTCATACATTGTCAGGGATTGCACGCCAGAAAAAAACAACCTGGATTTCACCATTGTATCCTGAGGCGCCAGGGGGTCGGGTTCGCCAAAAATATTATCCTCAATGATGACATACATCGTTCCGACACTACCCCATTGGCTCACCGGCACGCCGTCCGTTCTGGTTAGGGCTACGTCGATATGCCCGTGTTCCGGAAAGTTTTTTTGAAGCACCATGAATTTTTCTGGATGCAACAACCAATCCGCTGCCGGGATGAACCGTACCGAGTTTGCCTCAACAATTTTAGGATCATAGGCAATGGTAAAAGCGAGCCCATACACGCTATCGGCCGGTGTTTGGCCGGAACCCAACATAATTGGCAGAAGAACCGGCTGTCCGTTTGCCTGAATCGTATCCGTTTCAATAGTGAGTAGTGGCATCAATGGGGCCGTATCCTGTTGAATGTGCATCCCGAAGGGATCATCCGTACTTGGATTGACCACCCTGCCCCAGTTTTGAACAATAGCCAGGGTATCGGCTGCATTCACGGCCCCATCGCCGTTGGTGTCGCAATTTTTATGATTAATGTTGGTCGTATTCGTTTGTATGGCCCAATCTTCGGCCTCCTGACCAAGCCAATCGAGGTTCGTATCATTGCGGGCCGGCCCTTGTGTTTGATAGGCAAGCCCCAGGTATAACAAATCGTGGTGGTTAACGGCGCCGTTGTTGTCGGCATCGCCTGGCCAAACGCACTCGGAACCGGCACTGTGTTCAGGTATGTGAATCAACATCTCTTCATACCAGTAATTATACCCTCCTATTGCAATATAATCGCCCGGATCCAGCATCGACAACCTTAAAATGTGATCATAATACCGATAAACACCCGCTGAATCTTTTTGGTAAATACTACCCAGAAGTGTTTTATCAGGCAGGCAACTTTCTACTGATATTTTAAACTTTCCATCCGAGGCGCAGTTAGGCGGCAATACGGACACATCACAAAGGACTGGATCTGTGGGGATATACAGGTCGTACAAAATATAACCGGATTTTCCGACGAATGTAAGTTCCTGGTTGTTTGCTGCTGTGAGTGTTGCCGCAACCGGCTCATCTGCAAATTCTAGAAACCCGACATTGTCATTGTTTGTAGGACTTGAGCATACTTCGAACAACAATTGATCCGGAGGCAAAGAAACGGGAGTCGGGTGTGCCCATTGCACTCCTACACGCAAACCAGCGGTATCAATGACAAAATCATCCAGTTCCAAACCCGGCACTCCGATATTCCGAACGCCGCGTAATTCTGTTCTGCTATTGTTCCAAGCAATTGAAAAAGAAAAGTTTTGAAGTTGCTCGAATTGATGCGCATACACCCCCACACAGGAATCGGTATGGTATTGAGTGTCCAGGTAATCATCCTTCAAATAGAAGTAGGGATATGCTTCGGTCGGAGACGGCAATTGGTCGCAACGCAGCTTGGTAACAACCGTTTTATTACAACCCTCTGCATCAATAACAGTAACTGCATAATTTCCAATTGGAACGTTTTTCAACGTGTCATAGGCTGTTGATGAACCAGAGTAACCTTTAATCACATGAACAGCGCCATTACTCCAATGTACATTTAATGGATAATTCATGTTTGATGCGTAAGGACTGTAGCTTAAAACCAAATCGCCGGTCAACGGATCGTTGCTTGAACAATTCCCTTTCAACTGCAGATTCCAGTGGTCTGTAAATGGCTTAATCTGAAATGATTGCTGGGCCACACAGGTTCCATAATTGGCCGTCAAAAGGTAGTTACCTGGTTGCAGTTGCTCGATCATTTGCGTGGTGTCGCCGGTCGACCATAGGTAGGTGTACTGGCCGGATAACAGTGGATTGAATTTCGCCCAGCCCAAACCATTACAGTCATACACATGTTGGTAGGATGCCGAACCGATATTTAATGTAATATCCTTCACTTCAAACTCCTTTTCACGCCAGCACCCCTGAGCGTCGCTCACAGTAATCTGGTAGATGCCGGGAAGCAGGTCGCAACGCTGTGCCATATTGATTGATCCATCGTCCCATTGTACGGTTAAACCCTGAGTTTGTCCGGCAAGTTGTACCTGAGCGCAACCGTTCGGCAGGCCGCATGTTGCCGATTGTGTGGTGACAGTAGCGCCAAATTGAAAAGGCGTTGCCTTTACCAGCGCTTCACCAGAAACGGAACGCCCGGCCTGATCGGTCACGGTAACCGTGTAAACGCCCGCAATCAGGTTTTCTATAGTTGCTGTGTTTGCTGTAAACCCTTCGGGGCCCGACCAGGAATAGGTATAGGGCAATTGTCCACCTGAAACGGTTGCACTAACCATACCACTCGGGCTATTACATTCCGCTTTTTGAACACATATTTCATTCAACGTCAGTTCGTTATCAGCCGGCCCGTCCAATTGTAACCCACCGATTTGGTATGCTAAAGGCATGAAGACCGTTTTCCAATCAGGCGGAAGCATTTGCCCGACTTCATACTGTACAATCTGGTTGATGTCGCCGAATTTTAAGGGTAAAAATCCGCTGGCCTGGTGCTTTATGACAAAACACAACCGAAGAATTTCCACTGAATCCTGCAAGGTGACGCCCATCAAAAGCGGGTCGTACCAAACGATACGCATCATCCCCGGATCAAAAAAACTGTAATCCAGCGGCCCGATTCCGATGGCTTCCGAGGTAGGCGTTGTTTCAACATGAATCAATTCGAGCGCATTTGAATCCCATTGAATGCCCATTTGAACCCAGGCGATCATGTTGAAGTTTCTGGCCATTAAGGGAATACAAACTGTATCGCCCGCCTCGGCTTCAACTTCCGGGAAAAAGAAACTAAAGCAGATGGGAGTTTCCTGAGCTTGCGCGAAGTTTACAGCCCACAGGAATAGTGCGGTGAACAACAGGCGGTGTATGGCGGAGTACATATGGATAAACAATTTGGTGTAATTTCAATAAAAGCTGATGAACGCGACTATGCCTGTTTCATTGAACATCAAACACGTTCAATACAAGCTATTGGCAACTGACGACATTTACCCTGCTAAAGTAGGTAGGTTAAAACTATAAAATCGAAACAAAAAAACGCATTTATAGAATAGTATTAAATTCTTAAAATGGTACATAGTTGCATTTTTTGTAAAATAATGCAACTTAAACATGTAAAATTGCGACACAAAAAACGCATCTATAGAAAACACCACTACACTTTATAGCGCGATTTAGACGGAAATGCGACAAAACAAATTGATTCAACTGCTACTCACACTTACAGCGCGTGAACGCACGCGGTGGATGTCTTTTGTGATGTCGGCCTTTGTAAGTAAAAATGCTCCCCTTCGGCAACTTTGCTCCCTCCTGTTTGATTTGGCTCCGAGTTACGAAGCGATACCGGCCAAATCAATCGTGTTTATTCAGATATACGGAAATGACGAACCTTACAACGAACTCAAAATCAACAATTTAATTTCAGATTTATATGAAACTACCCTGCAATGGCTGGCCTGGGAAGCTTTTTCTGATCAAACCCTGGAACAACAACGTCTGAAAGTGTTGGCTTTGACGCAAAAAAACCTGGATCATCACGCGTCAGTTGCATTAAAACGGTATTTTGAACTCCTGGAAAAACATCCAGAAAGGAACAGCGAATGGTATCGGCATTTGGGTTTTGCCGAACAAATGGCTGAATTTTTACACGGCAGGCAAGGCAAACGAGAAATAAGTGAACACCTGCAAAACCAAGCTTCGGCCTTAACCTCAGCCCATTTGCTTGAAAAACTGCGATTAATTCTTGCATTCCAAAATCGAAGCACCTTGGCCGTCGTCAAAGCAACGGATAAGAGCCAATTACAAATTGATATTCATGAAATGATCAGGAATCCAATGCTGATCCATAAACTTCCTGTTGCCGAACCGTTCGTGAAAGCGCTGGAGCTTATGAGGAACCCAGCTCCTGAATTATTCCAGGAGCTCAAACAATCTTTGTTGATTCAATCAAAAACGTTAGGAAAAAAAGACGCAGCCGATTTGTACCAATGCGCACTTAATTATTGCATTGGCAGAATCAACACCGGCCATCAAGGCGCCTACATGGATGCGTTTGAAATTTATCGTATACTGATCGACCAAAACCTCTTGTTGCAAAACAACCGGCTTTCACAATGGACTTATAAAAATATCGCAACCGTCGGGTTGCGCAGCGGCGCATTCGATTGGACGGAACAGTTTTTGGAAACGTACATCCAATATCTACCGGAACCTGACCAGGCAAATGCTTTCGCCTACAACATCGCCACGGTCTATTTTGAAAAACAAAACTACGATAAGGCCTTAAAAACGCTCCAGGACGTCAAATTCAAGGATATTTCCTACCACATCGGGGCCAAAATCATTCAGCTAAAAACATTTTTTCTACTTTCGGAATGGGATGCGCTGCTTTCTTTTCTCTCGGCTACGACCCAGGTAATCCGACGCGACAAGTCGCTTTCAAATTTTGGAAAAACCACCAACCTGAATTTTCTAAATTTGCTAAAGGCCACAGCTAAATGGGCGCAAAAATTTGAACATTTCCCAGGCAACCATTCGGAAACTAAACGTCTGGCCCTGATTCAAAAGATTGAAAAATGCCAGCCTGTTTCAAACAAAGACTGGCTCTTGAAAGTGTTAAATCAACGCAATACCTTTGTTGACCAGGATGCCCCTGTTTTGGGCTCCCTTTCCAACAACACAACCTGATGACACTACAACATACTTTTCAGGAGCTCATCCAATCGTACGACAACGATGCATCGTCGGCCGATCGTTTATGGAAAGAAATTGAACGCCAGTATAACGCTGCGTCGAGGCACTACCATACGCTTCATCACCTGGAGCAAATGTATGCTTGGCTCATTCCCCTGAAACCCCATATTGTACATTGGGAACCTGTTGTTTTTGCTGTTTTTTACCACGACCTGGTTTATGAAGCAAGTAGCGGTAAAAATGAAGAAAACAGCGCTGAAATTGCCCGTCAACGTCTTCGGGATATCGGTGTTCCGGAACAGACCATCAGCCAAACCTACGAACTGATTCTGGCAACCAAAAAACACGCAATTTCTGATAACCCCGACATCAATTATTTCACGGATGCCGACCTCGGCATACTCGGACAAGATTGGCCTACTTACCATCATTACCTTAAATCCATTCGGAAAGAATATGCCGTTTATCCCGACTTTTTGTACAACATAGGCCGGAAACAAGTACTGCAACATTTTTTAAAAATGGAGCGAATTTTCAAAACGCCCTATTTCTCAGAACGATTTGAAAATCAGGCCAGGCAAAACCTTCAACAAGAATTGAACGATTTATAGCGCTTTTCACCCCACACTCAACGCAACCATTTGAGCATGTGAGGGAATGGTTCAACGCCCATCAGCCGGGCCTTTTCTACGCCGGCTGTAAGGCCCATCCATTCGAGCAAGGGAAGCCCCATATAACTACCTTGGGTAAAATTGTCGATAAACCATTGGTTACTACCGCGATAACCATTTGTATGAAATACGCTTTCGGGCGGCAATCCGATATGGGTTAATGCGGCATACGACCACAAAATTGCGGCAATTTCCAAACCCATCGCATTGGGATCGCCTTTAGTCATATCCACCTGGAGGGTTGAACGCGATTCCGTAACGGCGATGTGACCTGCTTCATGCAGGATGTCGCCAGGGTGTTGCAACTTTTCCGGATCAATCACCATAGCGCCATTTTCAATGGCAATACCGGGCAAAAAAGTTTGTGTATCGATGGTTTGTAACATAGCAGGAATTCCGATTTCTTCTAAAAATTGAAGAATCGCATGCAACTCAACCGCTTTATTAATTTGTGCGGCAAGCCAATCATTGCATAGGCAATCAACAACCAGGTGAATCCGGTCCGTGGAACCATTATTTTCAACATGATGGGGACGGCTGAAATCTGCATACCACAATTCGCCCGTATGCATGTGCGTCAGGTGGCCATCTACCCAAAATTGAACCGCATCATTGGTTTGTATCGGAATGTGCAGCCGAATTTCCAGTTGGTTGGCGTCGCCCATGTGATCTCTGTGCTCGAGTATGCGCGCGCCCGCACCCAGGCGCATGAGGCGTGCAGCGCCGATTGGACATTGAAACACCGATAAAACTTCCAGAAAAGACGGGCACTGTTCCAGCAATGCTGTATTTTGATAAAAATCAGGCTGCCCGGAATTGGGCACGGCGTATATGACTTCTGCATGTCCGCATACTGAACGCAACGGTAACACCGCCCAATCGCCTTTGTATTCATCAGAGCGGTAATGGCTGATCCAGGCGTTTTCCGGCAACTTTGCCAAATCAGATTGCAATTGCCGATGGTTAAAAGAAAACGGCAATTTGACTGCATGTATTCCAAACATATCAGATTGTTTTCAACAGCGAAATAAAGGAATTTTTATATATCTAACACTATGCATTTGTATTCTCCGTGCCTAATCCTCTTAAATCTCCCCTGAAATAGCTGCCACTTGTTACATTCGCGGCTCGTTTTCAAAATTGATCACATGGAAAAGGAAACTACGCTGAAAGAAGAAGCGCTTTATTATCACGAAAAAGGCCGCCCGGGCAAAATCGAGGTTATACCAACAAAAGAAACGGCGAACCAACGCGACTTGTCGCTTGCATACTCTCCCGGCGTTGCAGAGCCCTGTCTGGCAATTGCCGAAAATGAAGAAGATGTGTACAAATACACCGCCAAAGGCAATCTGGTGGCTGTTATCAGCAATGGAACAGCCGTGTTGGGCCTGGGTGATATTGGCGCTGCCGCCGGAAAACCAGTCATGGAAGGGAAAGGACTGTTGTTTAAAATTTACGCCGACATCGACTGTTTCGACCTGGAGCTGAACACCAAAGACGTAGACGAATTCGTCCGTACGGTCAAAATTCTTGAACCCACCTTCGGTGGCGTCAACTTGGAAGACATTTCAGCGCCGGAGTGTTTTGAAATCGAAGAACGCCTGAAAAAAGAACTGAACATCCCGGTGATGCACGATGACCAGCACGGCACGGCAATTATCAGTGCCGCTGCATTGTTGAACGCCTTGGAACTCGTGGACAAAGACATTTCCAAGGTGAAAATTGTGGTCAATGGCGCAGGCGCCTCTGCTATTTCATGTACCCGGTTGTATTGCGCGTTGGGAGCGCAAAAATCGAACGTATTCATGTTCGACAGCAAAGGTTTGATCCATCCGTCACGCACAAACCTCGACGGAAAAAAAATTGAATTTGTCAACGATACAATGCCTGTTGGCACCACCCTGGCTGAAGCGCTGGAGGGCGCCGATGTCTTTGTCGGTTTGTCAAAAGGCAATATCCTGAATCAGGAAATGGTTCGTTCCATGGCTCCGAATTGTATCGTATTTGCGATGGCTAATCCGACGCCGGAGATTAGTTATGAAGAAGCAACCGCCGCTCGTCCGGATATTATCATGGCCACCGGCCGTTCCGACTTTCCCAATCAGGTGAACAATGTACTCGGGTTTCCTTACATATTCCGCGGCGCCCTCGACGTGCGGGCCAAAAGTATCAACGAAGCCATGAAACTCGCAGCAGTCCGCGCACTTGCCGACCTGGCGAAAAAGGCTGTTCCAGATATTGTGAACCTGGCATACGACAATAGCAACCTTCACTACGGACGCGACTATATCATTCCCAAACCCGTTGATCCGCGATTACTGGCAACTGTTGCTCCAGCGGTGGCCCGCGCTGCTATGGATTCCGGCGTGGCTCAAAAACCGATCACTGATTGGCCTGCATATGAACTGCAATTGACCAAACGATTAGGCATCGACAACAACCTGACCAGGGCAATTCAAACAAAGGCAAAAAGCAATCCAAAACGGGTGGTTTTTACCGATGCAGAAAATGCATCCGTACTAAAAGCCGTGCAAGTGGTGGTGGAAGAAAAAATCGCTCATCCAATACTGTTAGGCAACGTAGAAAAAATCAGGAGATTGATGGCTGAAAATCAGCTGTCACTCAGTGGCGTCCCGATCATTGATCCTAAAAACCCGAAAACTCCGGAAGACCTTGAAAGGCTCGATCGTTTTGCGAAAATACTGTACGAAAAGCGCCAACGCAAAGGTTTTATCTACTCCGAATCGCGTCAGATCATCAAACACCGCAATTATTTCGGGGTGATGATGGTGGAGGCTGGAGAGGCGGATGCCATGATCGGTGGCTTGTCGCGTAACTACCCTGACACCATCAGGCCTGCATTGCGCGTCATTGGCCCCAAACCGGGTATTCAAAAAGTGGCAGGCATGTATATCCTGATGAGCCGTTTCGGCCCTTTGTTTTTGGCCGATACTACCGTCAACCTTGACCCTTCTGCCGCTGAAATTGTTGAAATTGCTGAATTAGCCGCAAAGCAGGTCGAAAAATTCAATATCAAGCCACGTATTGCCATGCTGACCTACTCCAATTTCGGCTCCGTAGCTGATGGAGCAGCTGCCATCAAAATGCGTACGGCCACCGAGATGTTACAAGCCAAACACCCGGATATGATCGTCGACGGCGAAATGCAGGCACACCTGGCTTTTAACAATGAACTGATGCGACAAAATTATCCGTTCAGCAAACTGGCAGATGGGCCTGCCAATACCCTTATTTTTCCAAATTTGTCGTCTTCAAATATTGCCTATAACCTGGTAAGATCGCTGGCCGGCATCGAAATCATCGGTCCGATCATCATGGGTTTAAAAAAACCGGTGCACGTATTGCAACTCGGCTCTTCCGTGCGCGAAATCGTGGATATGGTAGCAATTGCAGTTGTTGATGCGCAGGTGAAATAGGTGGTGATGGGGTTTTGTGTTTTTGGGGTTTTGTGTTTTTGTGTTTAGGTGTTTTTGTGTTTTTGTGTTTAGGTGTTTTTGTGTTTAGGTGTTTTTGTGTTTAGGTGTTTTTTTAACAGCCTGCGGCTAAAGCAGGGTTTGTTCACGGAACTGTGTCAAAAATAAAGAACTAGACTTAAATCAGGTCGAGTAGGGTTTTTCCAGTCTGTAAAAAGAACCTTTCAAAGTTCTTTTTGCATGGCTGGCAAAAAACCCGGAGTTGGTTCAACCCGAT